>WFQV01000022.1 GCA_015486905.1 Melioribacteraceae bacterium
GAACTTTATTTCGCAATTGACGAAAGGGAAAATACAATCAACATTACCGATAAAGGGCGCGATGAATTGGCTGCCGGCTCGCCCGAAGGACCCGAGTTCTTTGTACTGCCGGATTTGGGCTCCGAAATCAGTGATATTGAAAACGACCCTAATTTATCCGAAAATGAAAAGATTAAAAAGAAAGACGAGCTTTACAAACTTTACAGCGAGCGGAGCGATAGGATTCACACAATTAATCAATTGTTGAAAGCCTACACGCTTTTTGAAAAGGACGATGAGTACGTTGTTACGGACGATGGCAAAATTGCAATCGTCGATGAATTCACCGGGAGAATCCTCGCCGGCAGAAGATATTCCGACGGCCTGCACCAGGCAATTGAAGCCAAGGAGAACGTTAAAGTTCAACGGGATACCCAAACCTTAGCCACTATTACACTTCAAAACTATTTCCGCCTCTACAATAAATTAGCCGGCATGACCGGTACCGCCGAAACGGAAGAAGCCGAGTTTTACGAGATTTACAAGTTGGAGGTAGTTGTAGTTCCTACCAACAAACCGGTTATTAGAGTTGACGAGAACGACGCAATCTACAGAACAAAGCGCGAAAAGTACAATGCCGTTATTAATAAGATAAAAGAATTACGCGAGCAAAGGCGCCCCGTTCTTGTTGGTACTACCAGCGTGGAAGTCTCGGAAACTTTAAGCCGTATGCTGAAACGTCAAGGAATAGCACACAACGTTTTAAATGCCAAACACCACCAGCGAGAAGCGGAAATTGTTGCACACGCCGGTCAACCGGGTGCCGTAACAATTGCAACTAACATGGCCGGTAGAGGAACGGATATTAAATTAGGTGCCGGCGTGGTTGAAAAAGGCGGACTTTACATCTTAGGTACCGAACGACATGAGTCGCGCAGAATAGATAGACAGTTACGAGGCAGAGCGGGAAGACAGGGTGACCCGGGAACTTCGAAATTCTTCATCTCTCTAGAAGATGATTTAATGCGACTTTTCGGCAGCGACCGTGTGACCAACATTATGAGCCGAATGGGAATGGAAGAAGGCGAAGCAATTGAGCACCCGATGATTACCAAATCCGTCGAGCGCGCACAGAGGAAAGTGGAAGAAAATAACTTTGCTATCCGTAAACGTCTTCTTGAGTACGACGACGTAATGAATCAACAGCGTGAGGTAATTTATCACAGACGTTACCAGGCACTTAAGGGTGAAAGACTTAAAGGAGAGATTTACGATTATCTCGAAGATTTTATTGACGAACTTTTGGACAAATATTACGAAGAGAACCAAACCGAACAGCTCCACAGAGACCTGCTCCAACATTTATTGGTTGATATAAAGTTTACCGCCGAAGAATTTGAAGAGATGGGGCGCGACGGCGTTCGCGAAAAAATCCTCGATGCCGCAAAAGAATTTTACGAACGCAAGGAAGAAATGATCGGTGCAGATTTAATGGCGCGCATCGAACGTTACGCAGTCCTCAGCGTAATTGACGAAAAGTGGAAAGATCATCTCCGCGAAATGGACGATTTGAAAGAAGGAATCGGACTTAGAGCTTACGGGCAGAAAGACCCGTTGGTAGAATACAAGCGCGAAGGATTTGAGCTTTTCCTCGACCTTTTAGCCGACATCCGGGACGAGGTGCTACAATTTACATTTAAATTTTTCCCGCAGGAGCCGGAGGAAGTAAAGGAGAAAAAACCGAAATCTCCTATGGTCCGACTTCGCACCATTAAGGAAAACGTTGCGGGAATGGGTCTGAAAGGCGCCGCAAAGGCTTCACAGGAACAACAGAACGAAGCTTCACGACGAGGAAAGCAACAGCCGATTCGAGTGGAAAGGAAAATAGGCAGAAACGACCCCTGCTGGTGCGGTAGCGGTAAAAAATACAAAAATTGCCACGGTAAAAATCTTTAACATATTTTAATTAAGCGGGACGGGGCATTCATTTTTACATTGAAAGTTCCTCCCCGCTTGCTTACCTTTAAGTGATAGGTTTGAAATCATTTGAACTTAAACGGATGAAAAAATTTTTGAAGAATAAAAAAATTGTTCTTGTTTTGTTTTTGATTTTCTTAGGCGGATGCTCGCTGTGGGAAAATTTTACCGCCTATTTTAATACCTACTAC
>WFQV01000023.1 GCA_015486905.1 Melioribacteraceae bacterium
GTACTAAATATGGATATTCAAAATTGAGAATCATTATGCCTGGCGCTGATATTTTAAATCCTGGCACAGATTTAAAATTGGTAGGGGACGCAAATTTTGCGTCCCCTACATATAATTTAAGTTTTTTTTCTAAATCCCCGAATTTCATTCGGGGCTATTAAAATTAAACTGTTTTGCAGTTTATTTTTCTTGAAATTATTCAAATAGATATATCGTAAACGCGAAGCGCTTAAATTTCAATAACTGTGAGTGAAACCTGCAGAATAGGATAACGCTTCAAAGAAAAACAGCGAAAGCAGTTCAATTATGTGTGTGTCAATACAATTCTAAAAGGGGGTAGGGTAAACCTCGCAAGGGCTAAAAATAAACTTGAACCACTTCAGGGTTCTTTTCCCCTTTTTGATTCTTTGTTCTACAGACATTGAACCCCTTCGGGGTTTTCAGAGGCACGCATTACGACCCCGAAGGGGTCGAATGTCAATAGAAAAAAATAATCAAAAGTAAAAAACCGATGCCGAAGATATCGAAGTAAAGCAATCTGCTAAAATGTTTGATATAGTTAAAAGTTCTAATTTTTCAACACTCCGTCTCCCGACAAGTCGGGATAAGTCGAGAGCTACCCCTCTTGAAAGAGGGGAATTTTAAAATTTGTAGGAAAAAACCATCCAACCATCCATTCATCCAATCATGCATCCATCCAACCTGTCGCGCTGAAGTCAAGCGCAGCGCAGAAGAAGGCGGACCTGTCGCGCCGAATCCCGACTTGTCGGGAGAAGGCAGACAATCCATTCATCCAATCATACCTTTGCACCTTTTTGCCTCTGTAACTTTGAACCTCTAAACTTCTAAACCGCCGAAGGCGAACTAAACCTCTAAACGAAGACCGGATGAACTACGATTGACGAGTAGTAAGCCTTAAGTGACGAGTCTTAAGTCGTAGGTTACCAGCCTCCGCAAAAGCCACGAATTCACGAATTTTATTCAATCAAGAACCAAGCACCAAGAACTAAGAACAAATGAACTACGATTGACAAGTACTTGAACGGACTCAAACTTCTTACGTCTCACTTCTAGCGTCTCGTATTTAACTATTTCTTCTTTCTTGTTTCTTCTTTCTTATTTTTTTTATTTTTTGCCACCAATTTTAATCCTGTACCCTTAAACATTTAAAATTAATTGCAAAAAGGAATTTTAAATTGCTTGTTAACGATAATATTGTTTTCTATTTTTAAAAGTTTAAATTAAATAATATTCCATTTTCCATTGAATACAGACGACACAATAACGGCGCTTGCAACACCTCCGGGAATCGGAGCAATTAATGTAATTCGCGTAAGCGGGGAGGAAAGTTTACGTGTGGTTGAAAAATTTTTCAGGGGAAAGGAGAAGCTAGAAAAGTCTTCGTCTCATTCTATTCACTACGGAAAATTTGTTGACGAAAACGGCGAAACAATCGACGACGTGCTCGTTGCCGTCTTCCGAAAACCGAACTCCTACACGGGTGAAGATTCGGTTGAAATTAGTACACACGGCAGTCCCTTAATTTCAGAAAAAATAATCGGCGTTTTAATTGAAAACGGAATCCGTTTGGCAGAGCCGGGGGAATTTACAAGACGGGCATTTCTAAACGGCAAAATGGATTTGGCGCAAGCCGAAGCGGTTGCCGACGTAATCAATGCCCGTTCGGAGGCTTCCTTACGGGGAGCAAGAAATCAGCTTGACGGAATATTGTCGGGTAAAATTGAAGAACTCCGCCAACAGTTGATTGATGTTTCTTCTCTGATTGAACTTGAACTTGACTTTGCCGAAGAGGATTTGGAGTTTGTCTCCGAAAATGAAACAATCGAAAAGATTCAGTCTGTTGTTAATGTAATTGAAAAATTGTTGGACACCTTCCGTTTCGGCAGAGTAATCCGGGACGGGGTTAACGTTGCAATTGTGGGTAAACCGAACGTGGGAAAATCCTCGCTGTTAAATTACATCTTGAAAGAATCCCGCGCAATCGTGAGCCACATTCCCGGAACGACAAGGGATGTTATTCGCGAGGAGGTTTCAATCGACGGAATTCTTTTCCGGCTTTACGACACGGCGGGAATCAGATTGACGGAAAATGACGTTGAAAGAGAAGGGGTGCTCAGAAGCCGTGAAGCTGTTAAAAATAGCGATTTGGTAATCTTTTTGAACGATGTAATAACCGGTTTCTCAATCGAGCTTTACAACGAAATTTTACAACTGACGGATTCTTCCCGGGTCATTAAAGTGATGAACAAAATAGATTTGAACCGTTCGCCCGACGGTAACGGCGACGCACAAATTTCCGCCTTAACCGGTGAAGGTGTTGAGAAATTATTTAAAATAATGAAAGAAAAAACCGTCGGAATAAACATCTTTAGCGAGAGGTCTGCCGTGGTTACAAATATTCGCCATTTTGTTGCGCTGAAAAAAGCGAAAGAATATTTGTTGAAAGCCGTTGAGACCGTAAAAAACGGAATGAGCGGGGAGTTTGTTGCCGTTGATTTAAGAAATGCGGAAAGCTCCCTCGGCGAAATAATCGGTACCGTTGCCACGGACGACATCTTAAATAATATTTTTGACAAGTTTTGTATTGGAAAATAAGTTATTTAATGAAGAATTAAGAATTAAGAATGAAGAATTAAGAATGATTATGATTAAGAAAGGAGTAAGGATTTTGTGGGAGATGAAAATGATTTATTTTAATGAAGAATTGTCAAGTGTATTTGGAGAGGGGAAAAGGGAGCGTTGGAATGTTGGAATAATGGAATATTGGATTAGTCAACATTGCCGTTTAACGTAGCGTAGATTGCTTGCAATCTGCGCAATGCAGAGCTTTTCAATATTTTTATTATTTTAGTCAATTTTATGTTTGCTTGAAAAATCATTGACGTTGACTTGGACAAAGCCATCCCCTTGAGAAAGTTTTGCCGTTTTCTTAAGCCAAATTGCCGTTTGCATTAGCAAACATTAACGTTGATTTAAATTAAATAGCCAATTTCTTCAGTAAACATTGCCGGCCTGAAAAAAGAAACAATGTTTTTTGGCTTTAGCCTCATTTCACTAATTTCATTTACAAAGTAAGGCATTTAAGCAAAACTCAACTATTCATTACAACAGAGATCCTCATGTCGTTAACCCACGGATTTATCCGTGGGAATACGGAAATACAAACATACCAACTAAAAGCCGTTTTGGCGCAATTTTCCCCGCCGCTGGTCCCGCATTTTGCGGGACAGGCGCTAGCCTTTGGCAAGAAAAAAATTGTGACAAAACAGACACCTGTAATTGCAAATAATTTAATGGGGCTAAAGCCAGAAATTATTTAATTATTCTCTTTCCGTCGGTTAAAACCGACGGCAATTTTGTGCTCTAAATTAAAATTTTTGATTTCAATGGTAATATGTGTTTTCAGCAACAATTTTATGAATTCATTATTCTAAATAATTTAATCAAATTGCCGTTTGCTTCAGCAAACGGAGGCAAGAGAACAAAAATAACAACGGCTTTAGCCGCATTTTACGGGTTAAACTCTTCGGGGTCGCTTGTAAATATTTTCATTAAGAAAACAGAACTTTTGATACTCTCATAAAATAAGAACCCCGAAGGGGTTCAAGTCAAGTTATTGATATTTTTGGCATCGTTTTTCTTTTTTGTTATTTTTTTTCTTTTCCGAACTATACCCCCAAACCTGCTGTTGAATGCGCAGAGTCAAGAGACTCTCCCTCCTCTTCTCAAGAGGAGGGATAGGGAGGAGTTCCCTAAAAAA
>WFQV01000024.1 GCA_015486905.1 Melioribacteraceae bacterium
ATAGAACTCAAGGGGATGAGGATTTTTTCACTGCCATTTCAACTGAACGAAGCGTGGTCAGTCGTGCCTTAGCTTACTCCACAACCTTCAACCTTCTTCATCAATGGACATCCATTTATCCATTTGTCCACTCATCCAAAATGCCGTCGGGAGACGGGGTGTTGAAAAATTAGAACTTTTAACTATGCCAAACATTTCGATAGGTTGCTTCACATCGATACCTTCGGCATCGTGGGTCTATTTTTCTTTACTCTTGTTCTTGCATTGTTGGACAAATGGATGGTCCGCCTTCATCTGCGCTGCGCTGGACTACGGCGCGACAGGTTGGATGGTCCGCCTTTCCCCGCATTCTACTGGGTGAAGTTCTTAATACACACCAAGAATCAGCCCTCTCTTGCCAACACGTATAAGATAAACAAGATTTAAAATTAATTGTTTAAAGCCTCTATTACCGCAGAGTGAATTTCAGCCGATGCCGCAATGATGCTGTTCCCCTCAACGGGGTCTCTTCCTTCGTAATCTGTAATTACACCGCCGGCGCCGCGGATAATTGGAATCAACGGCAGTGAGTCCCAAGGCGACATTATCGGGTCAATCATAATGTCGGCAAAGCCCGCAGCCAACAAATAGTAGCCGTATGCGTTTCCCCATGTCCTGTAAAGTTTTACACGCCGTATTAATTTTTCAAATTTATTTCCGTCTTTGTATTTGTAAACGTTTAAGTGGTCGGTTGTAAGCAGTAAAGCATCTTCAAGTGATGCACAATTATTTACTGAGGTTTTTACTCCGTTAAGTTCACACCTGGAATTATCTCCGATTAGAAACTCCCCTAACACCGGTTGATTAATAACTCCGATAATCGGTTTACCGTTTTCTAACAGTGCAATCTGCGTACCGAAGGTAATCATTTTACGCACGAAACTTTTCGTCCCGTCTATAGGGTCTAAAACCCAAGTGAATTCGGATGATGTTTCCTTCGTGCCGAATTCCTCACCGATTATTCCGTGCGTGGGGAAATTCTTTTCAATTAACTTACGAATTATTTCCTCCGCTTTCTTATCCGCAATAGTAACGGGGCTTCCGTCGATTTTAGTCTCAACTTTAACGTTTTCGTAAAAATAGGTTTTAATTATTTTACCGCTCTCCTCGGCAAGCAATCTTGTGAACTTTTTAAATTCATTTAACTCTTTCATCTGATTATTTCTCTAACAAGTTTTGTCACGATTTTTATCTTCCCCAAACGAGTAAAACCAAAAATCGCGCCAAAACACTTTTGTGTTTTCTCTCGTCCTAACCCCGAGCTGAAGCTCGGGGTTAATGAAATGTCGCTCATGTAGAGCTTTGTTAAAATTATTTTGTACGCTTTGTTTTTCGGTAATATGTAACAAGTCTTAACCTCAACCTCCAAACAAAAAATAACAGAACAATCAGCCATCCAATCATCCAGCCATCCAACCATGCAATCAATCTACTCCTCACGCACTCATCACCTACCTACCGCCTACCTGCCGGTAGGCAGGGCAGGCAGGTTCATAAATAATATCATTTACTTGGGTGTCTTAAACTTAGTCATGTCTGTTTCATTTAAAATCTTTATTTCTTCTTTTAACAAAGTTAAAACGCTTTAAGTATATTTGCCAATAAATTTAAAATTAAAATGAACATTTACAAAGCAACGGAAGAAAATATTCGCAAGGCGGCGGGGATAATTAAATCCGGCGGTTTGGTCGCTTTCCCTACGGAAACGGTTTACGGTCTCGGTGCAAACGGTTTGAATCCCGAAGCTGTTGCAAAAATATTCGAGGCGAAACAACGCCCTACATTTAACCCCTTGATTTTACACATCCGCTCATTTGACCAACTGAATTTAATTGCAAATTCAGATGATTTGATTGTTGAAAAACTGATTAAAAAGTTTTGGCCGGGACCTTTGACTTTGGTCCTAAAGAAAAAAGAAATTGTGCCTGAAATTGTAACGGCAGGCAATCTTACAGTTGCGGTCAGAATGCCGGCTAATGAAACAGCACAAAAATTAATTGATTATTCCGGCGTACCTATTGCCGCCCCGAGTGCAAACGCTTTTGGGTTCCTTAGTCCCACAACTGCACGGCACGTTGCAAACCAATTGGGGGAAAAGGTTGAAATGATTCTTGACGGCGGAAATACGGAAGTCGGGATTGAGTCCACCATTATTGAAATTTCCGACGAGGGCATTTTTCTGCTCCGCCCCGGCGGGCTGCCGGTTGAAGAGATTGAAAAGCTAACCGGGAAATTAAATATTAAAACCGGCGATGCAAAACCAAATTCTCCCGGACAATTACCTTTCCACTATTCGCCCAAAATACCGCTCCGTTTTTTCGATGAAGTCACGGAAGAAGAAATCAGAGGTAAAAAGAAAGCGGCGTTGTTTTTCAGGGAGCCCGAAAACGAAAAAGAGTACGTGTTAATAAAATGTCTTTCGCCCGAAGGGAAACTGCGTCAAGCGGCGGCTAATTTGTTCGCTTACTTATACGAACTTGAAGCTTCGGGCGCTGAAATAATCTTAGCCGAAAAGCCACCGTCAGAAGGATTGGGAATTGCAATATTGGACAGACTGCAAAGGGCATCTAAAAGATATTAAATAATGACGCATTAGCTCATTAAAGTTTTGCCGAGTTAAACATCCGTCACAAATAATCGAAATCAACGGTGCTTTTGTTCGGAAAATGTTTACAAAAACTCCTCCACTGTTCTTACGTAAAATGAGTTAATAATTTTCCACGCTTTCTTGATTTCTTCTTCATCGTGACGAATTCCCGAAACGACAAATCGCAATGTGAATACACCGTTAAGTTTTGTGTGCGTTATGAAAATCCTTCC
>WFQV01000025.1 GCA_015486905.1 Melioribacteraceae bacterium
ATTTAATCCATTCTGATGGATTTGGTATGAAATTTTTACCTCTTTTGTTAGAAGGAAAATTCCTTAAAGTTCCATATACTACAGGGAGCGATTTTTATATTAGAATTTTAGAATATTTAAACCTAAATAGGAAGTCCTTATTCCTTTTTGGTGATAGGAAAGATATATTAGTGAAGGCAAGAAAAATGATTAATGAACTATATCCATTTGTTGATATTAAAGGTTCCATTGACGGATACCGAGATCTAAATAATGAAAGAATTATTAAGTCGATCAATAGAAAAAAACCGGATTTTCTATTTGTAGGATTAGGGGCGCCTAGACAAGAAAAATGGATAACCCGAAATTCGAATAAAATTAATGCTGAGAAAATTATAGCTGTGGGAGGCTGGTTTAGAGTATTAGCCGAAGATAGAAAACGAGGACCGCTTTGGGTTCGAAAAATAGGAATGGAATGGTTTGTTAGATTATTAACCGAACCCAAATATGTTTGGAAACGTTATTTAATTGGAATTCCTCTTTTTATTTTTAGAATTATTATATTAAAAATAAAAAAATAAGGTTTTTTAATGAGAGCCAAATTATTTGTTTTGTTTTTTCTTTTTAGTGGAATAATCTCTTCCCAAGTAAAAATTAAAAATGTTTCGAATAATTCGTTTGACTGTGAAATTTTTATTCCAGCAGTTCAATATAAAGATGTTAAGAAAGGAAAATTCATCGAAAGAGATTATGTGAATTTCAACGACTTTGACCATAGCGGTTCATATAAATTACCTTCGTTCAATTTTATTTTTGCGATCCCATTAAATTCTAAACCCCAAATAACATTGGTAAATAAAAAACTTAAGAAATATCAAAATATAATTCCCGCACTAAATTCACATTTGGAAAGAATTAATGATAGTACTCTAGTGGAAAAAAAAGTAGCCACAAGAATTTTGAAATATAAAAATTACTTACCCGATTTTGAAATATCGGATTACTTTTTTTACAGAGATTTTTATTGTGTTACGGTTAAAATAAATTCACATAAGTTTAATAATAGAAAAAACGAATTAAACGTAATCAAACGTATTACTCTTAATTTTTCTTTCCCGGGTTACGGTAAAATAAAAGAGAGAGCTCCCGTTAAAAACATTTCAAAATTTGATCCTTTTCTTAAAGATATTTTTGCCGATTATGAAATTGCCGAACAATTCAGGATTACGCCTGGCGTTAAGACATTCCGAGATACTACGGCGGAGTGGATAGATTTTAACAAAACATATTTTAAGCTTTCAATTATCAAGGATGGGATTTACAAATTAACTAAGGACATACTTGAAGAATACGGTTTAAATGTAAACAATATTGACCCGACAACATTTCAAGTTTTTGAAGGCGGAAAAGAAGTTCCGATTTTTGTTTACGGACAGAGTGACGGGAGTTTTAATTCAGGTGATTATATTGAATTTTACGGACATAAAAACTACGGTAAGATTTCGGACAGAATTATTAATCATGACAACGAAAACTATAATGAGTATTTAAATCGTTTCACGGATACTACATATTACTTTTTAACTTGGGGAAATAATAAAGGGAAAAGAATTCCGGAACAAAATTTATCCCCCTCATTAGCACACGATACATTAAGTTATTACAAGGAATTTACCCATTACGAAAAAAACAATTGGACGCAAAATTTAAATGGAGACGCAATTGCAAATCAAACTCCTGATTGGCACAAAAATAAAAGTTGGTATTGGAAATGGCTCGGCAATTGGAACTCACCGCAAAGTTTTGATTTTTCCTCTCAAGATTTTATCCCGAATAAAACGGCTAAAATCTATTTTAAAATTGTAAGCGCCGGCTCTAACATTGACAAAAATGCTCATCAAATAGCTCTCTATTTTAATAATACAAAACTCGATTCTCAAAACATTAACCGATTCCAACAAGCGTTATTAAGCGGCAGCGTATCTACAAATTTATTAAGTACAAATAATACTTTTAAAGTGTATGATTACAACAACGGGACTATGCCTAATTTTCTTGCTTGTGATTGGTATGAAGTTGAATATCCGCGGGAATTAAAGTTGCGGAACGATTCCCTTATTTTTAGAACTCCAGATGACATTACAGAAGGATTAAAAATAATCCAACTGAGGAATACTAATAATAGTGATTATTCCATTTACAGAATTTTTCCGAATACAAAAAAAATTGACAGTTACGTTTTGAACAATGGTACATTGTTTTTTGCCGATACGGTAGCCCCGGGGATGATTTATTCCATAATGGGTAAAGAGAAATTATTTACCCCACAATTTGTTTTAAAGAGAAAATTTCTCAATCTTAGGGGAAAAAGTTCGCAGACGGATTACCTTGCAATTACAAACTACAAATTTAATTCGGCAGTAAATAATTATTTAAATTATATTTCCAGCACGTACAAGGTTACAACCAAAAGTGTTGATGTGCAAGATATTTTTGACGAATTCGGTTATGGATATCCTACTCCCCGAGCCATTAAAAACTTTATTCGCTTTGCTTTCGAAAATTGGGAATCACCTGCCTTCTCTTATCTGGAATTGATTGGCGATGCGTCTTATGATTATAAATATATAAAATATAAAAACGAAGGAGTGAAAATAAGCTTCAATTATGTTCCTTCCAGAGGTTATCCTATCGGCGATAATTGGTATGCAATTTGGAACGATAGTCAACCTCCGATTCCTCAATTCAAGGTCGGAAGGTTGCCAATATTAACTTCCGAGCAGTTACAATATTATTTAGATAAAATTAAAACCGAGAATAACAATGATTTCGAAGGCTGGAATAAAAGGTATTTATTTTTCAGCGGTGGCAGCAAACCAGCAGAATCGGGAAATATGAAAAGTTCGAATGATTATATTATCAATAATTTTGTTAGTCCCAGACCGGTAGCGGGTAAATACACGCATTTTTATAAAACGTATAATCCGAATACTGATTTGGGACCATATTCCACCGAAGAGATACAAAAAGCGATTGATGACGGAGGACTTTTTATTTCATATCTGGGACATAGCGGCACTGCTACTTGGGATAACGGCATTAACTCCGTTGTTCAACTCAAAAATAACATTAACAGACATCCTTTGATTACGGATTTCGGTTGTTCAACAAACAAATTTGCCGAGCCTGACATCCTTTCTTTTGGAGAAAGGTTCTTATTCAAAGAGCAAGGGCAAGCTATTGCATATAACGGTAATTCTTCTTTGGGCATTATGTCAACTGCTTTAACAGCTCCAAAATATTTTTACGAAAAAATTATTTCCGATTCCTTACACGAAATAGGGAACGCTTCTCTTTACACAAAGTTAAAACTTTTTGAAATTTACGGTAATAGGGGGTCGAACAAAGTGTTTGCTCTTACCAATTGTATTTTAGGAGATCCGATATTCAGATTAAAAATACCAAACAAACCAAATCTTGTGCTGCAAAATACGGGTTTTGTTTATTCGGAAAATTTAAATGACCAAATGGATTCCGCGCAAGTTGGTGTTATTTTATATAATTGGGGAAAAGCCCCTGCGGATTCCATTAATTTGGAAATACAGGAAAGTTACAAAGGAAATTTACTAAAATCCAGGATTATTAAAGTTTTAATGCCGGAATATTCCGACACAATTTATTTTTATCTTGATACCAAAGAAAAACCAGGGACACATATTATTAATGTAACGGCTGATCCGGATAATAAAATTAATGAAATTTATGAGAACGACAATTCTGCTCAAACCTCGGTAAATGTTTACAGTTTATCCATAAGAGATATTTTACCATTTTCTTATGCCAACGGGGTTGACAATTCCGACTCTCTTATTTTGTTAATGCCTCCAAAGGCAGCAGATAAATCCCTTAATATCTTATTTCAAACCTCTGTTAATGAAGATTTCTCAAATGCGTTAGATAGTTATATTAAAGTTGATAGTTTCGCAACTAAAATTCCACTTAATTTCAGTTCACTTGGTGCCAATAGGCTTTGGATACGTTACAAACAGGACAACGCTGCGGAATTTTCCAAACCAAAGTCAATTACAAATTATCCATATGTTTTTGCTCTGGCAGATTCCTTGGCTTTAAACGAGCAAAAGATTGAACATTTAAAATTTTCAAACGGGACCGCTCTTTCAAAGGAAAAAGTCACTATAAGCGTTCTTTCGGCAGGCGCATATTCCGGAGCAACTTGTACAATTTCCAAAAATGGGAAAAATCTTTTAGGTGATACATTTTTTGCCGGAATGTCAATTGTTGTATTTGAACCGACGACTTTGGAAGTTGACACTGCTTTCGGTTTATTATTATTCCAAAAGCCTGATAATGTGCAAAAATTGGCTGATTACATTAACTCTATTCCACAAGGTAAAATAGTTGCAATGGGCGTTTCTAATGATGCTAGAAACAATATGTCTTCTGCTTTAAGGAACGCAATCAAAACACTGGGAAGTACAAAAATTGATTCCCTAGTTTTTCAAGGTCCGTGGGCTTTAATTGGTGAGAAAGGAGCGGAGCCGGGAGCTATAATCGAAAAAGTCGGAGGTAAATACGACCCTCCAATAGTTATTGATACTACTTTCACAATTCTCAGTCCGTCCGGAAATTTGGTAACGGAAAAAATAGGCCCGGCTTCGGAATGGGACTCGATTTTAGTTATGAAAACCCTGCCTAAAAACTCCAATTTAAAATTCCGTTTATTCGGAATTCACAAAAACAATACAACAGATACATTAGGCTTTATTAAATTTGCAAATAACACAGCAATAATTGATTCGATTAATGCAAACACATATCCATATATAAAAATTAATGTGGATTTTACAACTGGCGATAGTGGTTTTTCTCCGGCATTAAATAGCATTTTCGTTGATTATAAAAAGGTACCCGAACTCGGTACAAATTATCAAGTTGTTTCCTTATCTTCGGATTCCGTACTACAAAACAAAGATATTAAATTGTATTTTTCGGTTTATAATGCGGGAGACGACTTAAACGATTCCGTCTCTGTAAAAACGTTTTTATTAAATAATAATACAAGTAAAACTCTATTGGATACTTTTATCACCTCATTAAAAAATTTTCAACATACGGATTTTTATGTGGATTACTTAACTAACTTCGAAGATGGTTACGGACAAATGAAGTTTAAAATTATTATTGACCCTGAGAATAAAATTGTGGAAAAATACAAAGACAACAACGTTTTTGAAAAAACTTTTTATGTTGTTAAAGACACAATTACTCAAATTAACTCAGCAACAATTAATGTTCTTTTTGACGGTGAAAGAATTTTTGACGGGGAATATGTCTCAACAAATCCTAAAATTACTTTTAGTCTTCATTACACTTACGGATATAACTACCGCGATACTTCGTCGGTGAAAATTTATATCGATAATCTAAAAGTTCCATTTTCAAGCTTGAATGTCCAAAAATTTGATACTGTTAAGAAAGAGCTTGTGTTTTACTACAAACCGAATTTGGAAAACGGACAACATTCTTTGAAAATAGAAGGAAATAATATTTACAATGCCGAAGATCATTCCAACGGATATTTCAAATATTTTCTTATATCAAATAAATTTCAAATAACGGATGTTTATAATTATCCTAATCCTTTTAGAACGGAAACTTATTTTACATTCCGGTTAACTCAAGCTCCCGATAAACTGAATCTTTTAATTTACACTATTGCAGGGAGATTAATAAAAACAATTGAGCCCTCTGTTTCCGAATTGCATTTGAATTTCAATAAAATATATTGGGATGGTTCTGACAATGACGGCAACCAGGTAGCAAACGGAACTTACATTTATCGCGTTATTGTCAATAAAGGAGAAAAGATTTACGCTGTAACAGGCAAAATAGCCAGGCTTAGATAATGAATAAATCCAAAATATTAAAAATATGTCTTTATTTTATTTTCCTATTTTTTTCTTTCTTAAATGTAACGAAAGGACAGGGAAAAGGAAATAATATTTTACCCGTAGAACTTCAGTATTTTTACGGTGAATTGCAAGACTCAATCGTTTTCCTTTTTTGGGGTACGGCAACGGAAGTAAACAACTACGGATTTGAAGTTCAGCGTTCACTTGATACTTTGGACTCGGAATGGGAAAACATCGGTTTTGTAATGGGGCACGGCAATAGCAACTCCCCGAAAGATTACTCGTTTATTGATGAGAGTCTCCCTGATACAGATAATATTTTTTATCGATTAAAACAGATTGACAACACGGGAGATTTTAAATATTCGTGGATAGTGTCGGTTTCCATTGTTAACGGAGCAGAAAAAGATTGCGGGGAAATAATTCCCAAAAGTTTTTCGGTTACTAATTTCCCGAATCCTTTTGGTAAAAGAAATGGAGAGCGAACTACTGTATTAATTAAACTTATTGAAACAAGAAATATACATTTAGCTGTTTTTAATTCTCTCGGGCAAACTGTTAAAAATATTTATGCCGGGACATTATCTAAGGGCAAACATTTTTACAATTTGGATTTTTCCACAAAAACTTCAGGAAATTATTTCTTATCTTTGAAAATTGGCAATAAAATATTTATTCATAAAATGTTATTTTTAAAATAACTGCGAGGAGAAAATGAAAAAAGCACTTTTAACAATTTTACTCTTTTCCGGTCTGACTTTCGGACAATTCCAAACTGCGCTTAATCCCAACCAGGGTATGCTCGGCGGTGGACTCGGATTAACTTGGATTGACGGACAAGCATTTTACGCCGTGCATCTGAATCCCGAATTTGCTTTCGGGAACATGGGTATCGGGCTTGACCTCAACTTGGAATTTGGTACAAACGGAAAACTTCGTACCGAAAACTTTAATGAATTTACAGACTACCTGAGCATCATTCGTTATTTCCGTTACGGACGTAAAGGCAACCCGGTTTATTTTAGAATAGGTGCCTTGGATTACGCAACACTGGGACACGGAAGTATTATGTACGCTTACAACAACAGTCCAACTTATGATGCCCGCCGAGTTGGAATGGAATTCGACATTGATATGAATAAATTCGGGGTGGAAGTCGTTTACGGCAATTTCCTTCAAGCAGGCGTTATTGGTGCCCGCGGGTATTTCCATCCTTTAAAATTTACGGATTTGGGCTCAATTCCTGTAATTGGAAATTTGGAGATAGGAGCTACGGCGGTTAACGATTTTAATCGTGACGCGGCGGTAGATACAAGTATTTTTAATCCTCAAACCCACAGCTACGAAGCCGCTGACAAAGGTTTTGTAACGGAGGTGGGACTTGACGTCGGATTACCCATTGTTAAATCTTCGGTTTTTAATTTGGAACTTTATTATGACTTTGCGAAAATACTTAAATATGGAAGCGGAACTTCCGCCGGTGCAATAATGAGATTTCATGGATTGGGACTTATTGATGTTACCGCCAAACTTGAGCGACGAATGAATCAAGACCATTATCTTCCATCTTATTTCAATTCAATGTACGAAATCGAACGCTTCAGATTGGATTCTTTGAGCGGCAATGTTAAGAGCAAAGTAAAACAGCTTGCTTCTGCAAAAACCTCGCTGGGCAACGGTTGGTTCGGCGGTCTGCTTATTAAAGTCCTCGGCACGTTCGATATTGTCGGAAGTTACCAGCGATTGGACAGCGCACCGGAAAGCGGCATTCTCCACATGAGCACGGATATTTCACCTAAGAACGTTTCTTTTATTGCACGCGCCGGCTACGACAAGGTTAATATTAAAGATGAGAAAGATTTGTTCACTCTCGACGACCGCTCCTATTTGTTTGCGGAACTTGGTTACAAACCGTTACCGTATTTAATTGTTTCGATGGTTTATAATTGGACGTTTACTCCGTTGAGAGATGCCGATAACAATATTATTGGTTACAAGCCGCAAAAGAAAATTGAGCCGAGGGTTTCCTTGGCTTACCCGATTAACTTTTAATAATGTTGAAATATTTTTTCAAAAAACCGTTCATGACGTTTGTGCATGAGCGGTTTTTTTATTCCCCTTTATTTACAAGACTTTCTCTATTAATGCTTTCAATTCCCTTACTGAATAAAGGCGGAAGTCACTTTCCATTTTTAAAACCTTCTCACGCGCGTAACTGTCCCACAAAGCCGAAGCAACTTTAACTCCCGCCTCTTTTGCTGACTTAATATCGGATGGCGCATCGCCGATTAAAAGTACCTCTCCGGGCTTGAGCCCGTATTTATTGAGGAATTTAAATATCCCTTCCGGCGAAGGTTTGTGATTTTTTACATCATCGCCTGTTACAATTAAATCGAATAAATCGTAAACGCCTATTTCTTTAAGTGAAATTACCGAACTTTCCCGCCCCTTGCCTGTAAAAATTCCTAACGGTTTGCCGGCATTTTTGATTTGAATTAAAATCTCTTTTATGCCGGGATAAATATCCGCTAACCTTTTATGATTCTTTTTGTAAAAATCGTAATAATCTTTACGTGCGGCTTTGTAATTTTCTTTCATTAGCTCTTTTAGAATTACATCTTCGGTGGGACCGAAAAATTGAATTATTTCTTCGTCGGTGTATTTTCTGTCTAAATATTTTCCGGCTACGAAATTAAAAGTGTCGAAAATTAATCTGTTGGTTGAAGTTAACGTTCCGTCAATGTCGAAAATAAAGCCGTTAAATTTCTGCATTTGCCGTTTTCTTTTTTTGAAATAATTTAATTACCGTCGTAGCGGAAAACCGTGATTGTCCCGTCAATATTGGACGAGATAAATACATTGTCGTAAAAATGCATTACCGAAAAAGGGGAAGCGTTGCCGTTGAACAAAATAACTTTATGTTTTTTCCCTTTTATCCTGTAAACGTTTCCATTCGCTGTTGTGAGCAAGATTATTTTATTGTACTCTAATGGTGTGGTAGGTGTTTTGTCTTCCCCGAACATTAATTTGTAAGCAATCGACCACGTGCCCGTGCTTGCGGGTATTTTGTGGAAATAATCTTCGGCGCTTTTTACGTAAAGGGTTTTTCCGTCTTCGGAAATTCCAATCGATTCCCAAGCGTTGTATTTGCTCCTTGTCCAAATTGTTTTTCCCAAGAGCAAATCAACCTTGTAAATATTACCTTCCGGCGTTGGAAGGAATAAGAAATGCCCGTCAGTAGCGGGTTTTACAGCTGCGGGGGAATTGTAAAAATTTTTGTTCATTCTCCATTTCCAAATAAGCCAACCTTCACGGGCATCCGCACAGTAGAGGTAGGAATCCCAAGAACTGTAAATTAACTTGTCGTTCACATAAAATGGAGTGGTTTGAATCATCCCTTTGGCACTTTTGTTCTCCCAGTATTCTTGTAATGTTTCAACGTCGTAGCAGTAAAGCTTGCCGCTTTCCGTTCCGAAAACAACAGCCGCTTTTGAATTGCTTTGTTTTGGAATCATTAATTCTTTTGTTCCTTTGTAGTCAATCATTAAAAGGGAAGAGGTAATTGCTTCGTCAAAACCAATCGATTGAATTTGATTGCCGGTTTTTAAGTCCAATGTAAATAAGTCTCCCTGCAATGTGGCTACGGTTAACCAACCGTCCTTTGCTGCCGGAGTGGAGGCAATATTGCCGAACGAGTCGAAATCCCAAAGTTTATTTCCTTCTTTATCGAAGCAAGTCACAAGACCATCGTACTGTGCGACAATGATTTTGTCCTTTAATACTAAGGGCTTCGAGATTAATGTTGCGTTCAATTCTTTTCGCCAAATCGGTTTGACTGCGAACGGATTAAATTGTACTGAATCAACTGTTTCCCGGAAAGCTGTTTTTCGTAATCCAACATTTCCTGCCATACTGACAGTGTCACCGCCGGTCATTTCCGTAAAACTTAAAGTGTCGTTCTTCAATTCACAATTGAGAAAGTGGTAATTTGTAGAATCGTAAAAACTAACGCTTTCGAGAGGGGGGAGCTCTGAAAGCATTGAAGAGCAAGGCTTTTGCGAAGCTCCGCTAAGAAATGCCCCGATATTATTGCCTTTCCAAGCATTTGTTAATTTAAACCAATTGTCAATATTATTTAACGGATTGAATGAAAAAAGAATTACGTTTTGAGTAGTGTCAATTCCGCTTAACTCCTTTTCGAGCCATTGCAAAGTTGACGGGGAGAGATGCCCGCGTTCTGAGTGCCAAATTGGAGTAGTATTAATTCCTACAAATTGTAGGTCGCCGTAGTTAAAAGAAAAATTTGTCTCGTCCCACAAGTCTGTAAATGCTACTCCTGCTGACTGTGCCCACTGTACGTCCCGGTAACCTTGTAGAAGGTAGTAAGGAACGTGCAACTTGTCCAATGTCGATTTTGCTTTTTCAAATTCGGAGTCTAATCCGCGATTGGTTATGTTACCGTCAATTATTACAAAATTAAAATCTTTTTGCTCGTTAACAAAATCTACGAATGCTGTCAAAAGCGAATCGGCTTTCGGTGCACCGATTCTTACATCGCTCAGCAATGCGAATTTAACGTTTTGGGCAAAAGAAACAATTGCAGTTAGGCAAACAATTAAAAGAGTTCTTTTCATTTTACTTCATTTTTTGATTGACAAATTTACTAAAAGCTAATTAGAAATGAGAGCCTTTTTAACTTATTTCAAAGCAGTTAAAAATGAAAAATTAAGGATTAAGAATGAAGAATGAAAATTATCCATTCAACATCCATCCAACCTGTCGCGACGAACCCCGCAGAATGCGGGGGAAGTCGGACCATCCACCCAGCCATTCATCCACCCATCCAATAATCCATTTATGCAAGATTCTCGATTTGAAAACAATAAGCCTAATTCCTTGCGTCTTACCTCTTGCTTGTCACGACGTAGTCCCCGCAAATGGGGGTCAGGCAAGCGAAGCGCAGACGAAGGCGGGCGTCTCACGTTTAACTATTTCTTATTTCTCGTTTCTTCTTTCTAATTTTTATCTTTTGCCACCGATTTTAAATTTGTACCTGCCACCTCGTAGCCTTTTGTAAACAGCTGCTTTTCTTTTTAGCAAAACACACAAAATTTATCTAAATTTGTGGGCTAATTTTTAAAATTCAAGATTATTTCTCTAACTAAAAATAAGATAGATGATTAAAATAAATAAGCACCAGCAAGCATTCAAAGAAGAAGTGGAAAGGAAAAGAGGGAACTTGGGTAAAAGACCCGAGTGGTTAAAGGTTAGACTCCCTTCGGGAACTAACTACAGTGAAGTTTACGAGTTAATGCGAAAAGCTGAGCTACATACCGTTTGCGAAGAAGCACGTTGCCCGAACATTGCCGAATGCTGGGAACATCGAACGGCTACGTTCATGATTTTAGGCGATACTTGCACCCGCAGTTGCGGCTTTTGTAATGTAAAGCTCGGCATCCCTGAAAAAGTCGATTGGGACGAACCTCGCCGAGTGGCTAATTCCGTTAAACAATTAGGTTTACGGCATGCCGTAATTACTTCCGTTAACCGTGATGAACTTTACGATGGAGGAGCATCGGTCTTTACCGAGACGGTTCGTTTGATACGTGAAATTACACCAAACTGCACTATTGAAATTTTGATTCCCGATTTCAAAGGTGAAGAGCACGCGTTGGAAATAATAATGCAAAATCCGCCCGATATTTTGAATCACAATTTGGAAACAGTTAAAAGGCTTTACCATGCTGTACGTCCTCAAGCAAAATACGAAAGAAGTCTTAAAGTGCTGAAGTGGTTTAAAGAAAAAGGATTACGAACAAAAAGCGGAATAATGGTTGGAATTGGAGAAACTAACGACGAAGTCTTGGAACTAATGGGGGACTTGCGGAGAGTTAAATGCGACATCCTTACAATCGGGCAATATTTACAGCCTACTAAAGACCATCTGCCTGTTGACCGTTACGTTACATTGGAAGAATTTCAGATGTTTAAAGAAGCAGGTGAGGCAATGGGCTTCCTTGCCGTTGAGTCAGCTCCGTTAGTAAGAAGTTCTTACCACGCAGATAAACATGCAAGAGATTTGTAGAGTGGTTTAAATTTGCTAATTAAATTTTCCTTGCGGTCTTTTGAAAAAGACTTTAAATTGTAATTTGTCTTGTCAGAATTATTAATTAAAAGCAGAGATTTAATGAAATATTTCTTAACCTTTTTGTTAATCTTGAGCACTTTTGTTTTAGGACAAAGCCAAGTAAGAGAAATCAAAAAACAGTTAGACGATGATAATTCCAAGTACACCAATGTTGGCAACATCGGATTAACCGTTACAAACTTCGGAACGTATGGTAACGGTTTTGCACTTTGGCCGGAACAACCCTCGTGCGAGTATCCGCTTGGCAGCGGAATCGAACACATTTACGACGGCGGGCTGTGGGTCGGAGGCTTTATTGCTAACGATTCGTTGGGCAACGGTAGAACAGGTCCTTTTGTGACTACCGGTGCCGTTGACGCATCCTCGGTTGCAAACCGCGGCGGTGGCTGGGAATTTACAAATCAACCGGGTGAGCTTGTTAAAGAACGGTCCTCGTTAATTGACTCTCGGTACTTTTCACCGCAAGCTGTTTCTCACCAAGATTTTCTAATGGATTACGTGGATACGAACCGTACGCTTAGCAACGGTGAGTTGATTGTTGACCACGTTCCCCTTGGCATTTCCGTTCACCAGGAAACTTACGCGTGGGATTTTACATTTGCAAATTTCTTCGTAATAATGAACTATTGGATTAAAAACGTTTCGGACAAGTACATCGATAGTGTTTACATCGGGCTTTGGACTGACACCGTTGTGCGCAATACGAACATTACGTCGCCGAGGATTGGCGCCGCATTTTACAATAAAGGCGGTAACGGTTACAACGATTCACTTCACGTCGGCTACGAGTTCGATGCTACCGGAGATATTGGCTTTACCGATCATTACATCGGTATTCAGTTCCTAGGTGCCGATGCACATTACGACAGCGTAAACTTTGTAAGTTGGCAGTTTAGAAACACAACCGACCCCAATTTCTTTTCTCCGAAGACCGATGTTAAGCGTTACCACAAAATGGCAGGATATTTCGGCGGCTCCAATCGTTGGTCTTCGGGAATTAAACAAAGCGATTTGAAGAAACCGAGCAACCGTTCTATTTTAGTCACAGCCGGACCGTTCAAATATATTGCTCCGGGTGATTCGGTTAATATTACGTTCGCAATTGTTGCGGCTAAAAAATATGGCAGCGACCCCGCCGCTTATGATACGGAAATTCAGAAAAAGAACTTTTACTCTAATTCCGGTTGGGCGCTAAGAGCTTACAACGGAGAGGATAAGAACGGCAACGGCAAATTGGATCCGGGGGAAGATCTCGATGGCAACGGAAAAATTACTCGCTACATTTTACCGGCACCTCCGCAAAATCCCATTGTTAAAGTTGTGCCCGCTAATAAGAAGGTTGATATTTACTGGAATAAACGTTCGGAGTTTTCGGTTGACCCTATCTCGGGGAAAAAGGATTTTGAGGGTTATAGGATTTACAGAACAAACGCCGGTTTCGATTTGACCGAAAGCCAGGATTTACAAAAAGCATTGATTAAAATTGCGGAATTCGACAGCATCGACGCAATAGGTTACAACACCGGTTTCGATTTTATTAAATTACCCTCACCGGTTACTTTTAAAGGAGATACTACAAAATATTATTACAAATTTGAAATAAACGGACTTCTTAACGGTTGGGAATACGTTTACTCGGTAACCGCCTTCGATAAAGGCGACCCCGCAAATAAACTTGGGAGTTTGGAATCGAGTAAATTGGCAAACGCAATCAAGGTTTTACCGGGCACTCTGCCAACTTCCGATCCGAAAGTTAAAATAGGAGTTTATCCCAATCCTTATTACGGAAGCGCTTACTGGGACGGTAGTTCGGAAAGGTTAAGAAAGATTTATTTCTACAATCTGCCACGTGATTGTGAAATTGTAATTTACACACTTTCAGGTGATGTGGTTAAAAGAATTCACCATACTGCGGAGAGTAACGGTTCGAACTTGCGCTGGTTCCAAACTTTCTCAAAAGACGGTACTCAAAAGATGACCGGAGGCGAAGAACCGTGGGATTTGATTACCGACGGCGACCAGGCAATTGCAACGGGGATGTATCTCTTTACCGTTAAAGACAGTTCAACCGGGCAAATTAAAACCGGAAAATTTTTAATCATTAAATAAAAGGTGAAGTTATGAAACTCAAAATATTTACAGTGTTTATGATTTTCGCTTTTGCGAATATTTTTGCACAAAGCTATCCCGAGGTTTCGGTGCGCGACATCCAGTTTATTCCCGACAGTTTGCTTGCCGTCAGCCCTCACGATTACGCATCACCTCTGAAGGGTGATACTGTTGTAATTACCGGTGTAGTAATGAACGCACCGTTCAGATACGACGATCCGAACACGGCTGTTTTACATGTCGGCGGTGCCGGATTTTATTTAAGAGACACAACAAATAACGTATGGTCGGGAATAATAGTTCGGGAGAATGGAATCACTTCTTCGGCATTCAATGCTGTTGATACGGCGATGGTGGTTAAAGTCACCGGCGTTGTTAATGAATATTACACAACCACTCAGTTTAATTTAATTAAGTTCGAACCGGAGGATGTTGTTGCTTTCAAATCAAAACGTCCCGCCCCGACCGTATTGAAAATTTCGGATTTTGTTAATCCCGACGGTACACCAAAGTACGAAATGGAGAAATATGAAGGGATGTACGTCGAAATTCGAAATGTAACGGTAACAGACGAAATTTCCGTTGGTCCGGGCGGATTCGGAATATTCGACGAAAATAACTTGCATATGTACGTCGGAAATCAATCCGATTATTATCGTTCGACTTTACCTGTTCCTTTGGCAGGAACAAAAATTCAGTACATTAGAGGATTCATTGAAACAAGAACAAATCTTGACAACGGTTGGTTTATGATTGACCCGATTTATCCGGACGATATTAAATACGGAAGTAATCTTCCGCCAAGAATTTCTCAAGTTAAAAGAGATTCGGCAATTGTTTCACCGCAGCAGGCTGTTAAAGTTACTGCAAAAGCAGTTGATGTTGACGGTAATGTTAAAGAAGCATGGCTTGTTTACAGATTTAATATGGGCACAGCTGATTCTATTGCAATGGTGCCCCTTTCCGCAGGAGATTCCGTTTACACCGCTACAATTCCTGCTCTCGGAGATACGGGATTTGTAGATTACTATATCAGAGGAATCGACAACGCAGGGCTTTCTGCTACCAGCCCTAACAATACAACGAACGGTAGATATTTTTACAAAGTTCTTAACAGGCCCTTAACTATTCAGGATGTTCAATACACACCCTTTACTTCGGGTTACAGCGGTTACAACGGTTACACGGTTACTGTACGTGGCGTTGTTACTGCGGATACTTCCGATTTCGGTACTCTGGTTTACATGCAAAACGGAACGGGACCTTGGAGCGGGATTCAGCTCTTTGGAACCGAAGCGCTTAAATTACACAAGGGCGACGATGTAACGGTTACTGCTATGGTAATGGAATCGCATGGACTTACACGACTGACTGACATCGATAGTCCTTTGCAAATAGTTGTTAATGCTACCGGTGCCGATATTCCTTCACCGGCAGTAATTTCAACGGACTTAATAGACCTCTCGGCGTCGGGAACGCAGCCGGCTGAAGCTTATGAGAGTGTTCTGATTCAGTACAATAATGTTACGGTTGTTGACGACAATGCCGATGGCGAAAGCGGACCGGACGAAGGAAGCGGCGGAAACAGAAACTTCGGTGAGATGTTAGTTGCCGATACTTCGAATATTGCCACAAGAGTTGAGACACAAGACGGCAACCATCCTTACAATAATTACTGGGATGCATCCCAAGAGAACGACCCTTACAGAATAAAGACCGGCGACCACTTCGATGCTTTGGTGGGAATTCTTTATTACTCTTACGGAAATTACAAATTAGACCCGCGTAACATTAACGACTTTGTAGGCTTTACAGGGGTTAAAAAAATCAAAAATGATTTACCTACAAGATTCATGCTTTCACAGAATTACCCCAATCCTTTTAATCCTACAACTGTAATTCGTTACTCAATTCCTCAAGCAGGCAACGTAACATTAAAAGTCTTTAATGTTCTTGGTAAAGAAGTTCGCACGTTGGTTAATAATTTTCAACACCCCGGTTCTTACAGTGTTAATTTTAATGCTGCCGGTTTGGCTTCGGGTCTTTACTTCTACCGTTTGAGTTCCGGTAATTTTGTATCGGTTAAGAAAATGTTGTTAATAAAATAGAATTTAGGGAGCGGTTCCGACCGCTCCGTTCTTAAAATAATTTTTAGACGAAACGTTCATTATTATTTGAAACGTTCGAGGAAATGATTTATTTTAATTATGAATTATGAATGTTGAATTAATTTCGTAACGAATAAATTGATTGCATGATTGTATGGTTGCATGGATGAACCGAAGTTTTTGAAGAAGAATTCAATTAGTCAGACGTTGGTATTAACATTACGATTATATTAACCCACGACTTTATTCGTGGAAAGAAACACATAATAGAAAGGAAAGTTAACTTGATTACAGATTTACAAACATTCGTGAAAATTCGTGTAATTAGTGGCTAAAAGAAAAAACAGAAAAAGCGAACGATAAAAAAATGTTCAACGAAATTAAAATATAAACAGATGAAAAAATATTTAATATTTGGTTTCCTGCTTTTTGCTTTGGTCTATTCGGGTTGTAAAGAATCGATTGTGGATAATCCGATTCCAAACAAGGCGCCTAACACGCATTTGTTCCTTTACCCCGATAGTACAATCAGTAAGCAGAAAAGCCGCTTGGAAGTAAATTGGTGGGGCGATGACCCCGACGGAATTGTGGTTGGCTATTATTTTAAATGGATGGGAATTGATTCTTCGTGGACGTTCACCACTAAAAACGATTCTATCTTTTCTTTGCCGATTGGTTCGAAGGATACAACGTTTCGTTTCTTGGTTGCGGCTGTGGATAACGACGGCAATAATAGATACGACAAAACCGTAATTAGGAACGGAATTAATTTCGGTGCCGAACCATTTACCGACAAGAACGGCAACGGTGTTTACGACGCCGGTGAGGATTTTATCGACATTGGCAACGTTGACCCTACCCCTGCGG
>WFQV01000026.1 GCA_015486905.1 Melioribacteraceae bacterium
ACAACAATATTAGTATTGTAACCTATTCCGTCCGTTTCATCGTTAAAGAAATAAGAAACTATTTTACCGTTTTTATTTTCGTAAGAAATATCCTTGGGCATCACAAACCCGGTAGCAAATCTTCCGTTCTCAACCGTAACCTGCCCTCTAAAAAGCAAACCTCCCTGAACCTCCACATCGTAATTAATATCGCTAAGATGAACCATCCTTTTGGAATCGTAAACGGAAATAATAGCCCGCCCGTTAACACCACTGTTTACGTTGCCGTTAGCACCGGTAACTATCCCCGAGACAGCTGTCTTGCCCAATGCTTTCAATTGAACATTCATTCCTTTAGCAACTCCGTTAACCGAATCTATTTGTACCGGTAAGCGCGGAATATTAAGCCTGAGTGCCGGGTCGCCGAACAAATGGTACTTCTCATCGTTTGCCGAAGTTCGGTTCTCCTTAAGTAAAAAATAAGCTCTGCCAAGCGTTCGCGGCAGATTGTATTTATCGCGGTGCATTAAAAGATTGTCGAAAAAATCGTAAGCGAGTTTTGCATTGGATTGAGAATAAACGGGGCGCGAAGCGGCAATGGTACCAATACTTCCCGCTCCCTTTTGTAAAAGCATTAACTCCGTTCCGCTGGCAATTGCGGGGTCGTCGTATCTGCCGAAGTCACAAGTAGCGGCAAGTAAGAAGAAATATTTGTCGTTCTTTAACTGTGGAATAGTAACGTCGCGGTCAAATACAACTTCGTGAGTCCAGACTTCGGGATTGCCATGCCCGACAAAATTAAGGATTAATGTTCCGTTATTGACGGCATTAATAATTTCAACATTTACTTGGGGCTTGCGTCTCCCCAGACCGGTATTAACGGTAGGGAACATCGACAAGTATAGTTTATTCAAA
The DNA here is from genome assembly GCA_015486905.1 of Melioribacteraceae bacterium. GTDB lineage: Bacteria > Bacteroidota > Ignavibacteria > Ignavibacteriales > Melioribacteraceae > WFQV01. The sequence goes on from WFQV01000026.1 coordinate 895, forward strand.
TCGAAATAAGGTGGTATATGGTAACGTGCAAGTGTCTCCGATTGAGCTGTGTGTTCACTGCCGTCGTTCCCTCTCGTGGTTAATCCGTCGTCAGCGACCAAAGTAATTCTGCTTTTCCACAATCCCTCGCCTTTGTCCGATTCATAATCAATTATCTTTTGAACCGCTGTCATTGCGTCATCGGGAGAGTCGGCATTTATTCTTCCGATTGCCAAATCAGCCTTTTTGTCTCCTCCCGAAATCCTCGAGTAATAATCGTCGTAGGGATAAGAGAAAACTTCGTCAAGTGAACCCTTAGTTTCGAAAGCCGGCACGAAATTGTTGTTTTGTTTTTCAATATTTAAATAATCGTAGCTGCCGTCGCCAAGCAACAAAACGTAAAAAGGTTTTACCTGCCAATTATCGTAAGCATATTTTAAAAAGTTTCTTATTGCCGTTGGGTCCAAATTGCCCGAAGAAAACTCATTGTAAATTTGACTCATGTAAGCAATCTTAACGCTTCGCCGGGTTGAAGATGTGTTCTGTCTGAAATCCGCCAGCTTCTCGGCGGCTTCTTTAAAATCCTTTACGGTCACAATCACATATTCCGCACCGTCTGTAATCCCGTGCAAATTTGAATTCTCAACTTTCTCTCCCTTAGGAGGAGTAATGAATTTCGAGGAGTTTAATACGTAATATTTTTGAATGTTTCCTTTTTGCTCATTTGCTTGAAAGACAAATTCACCCCCGCTTAACATTTTCGGGTGAATTATTTTTACGCTGTCAAAATTTGTAATATTAAATCCCCAAATGGAACTGTTAGAAAAATTCATCAGATTGTATTCGATTACGGAGGACGTATCCTTTGAATAAAAAAGTATTTGGTCGTTGAAGGCTTTCAAATATTTATTGTAGTAGATTTCGAAATAATCCAAATACCCTTTTGCCGAAACGCTTGTGGCATCGTAAACAAAATCCAATACACTTCGGTTATCGTTCAGAGTTCCGGTAAAATAAAAATTCGAAGTACGCTCGCCCGCTACTATCCAGCCGAAGGCGCCGGGTACACTCCCCCTGAAAACTTGCCTCTTATTTTCGAAGATTCTAAGGGTTTGCGACGTAGTAAATTCATTTACAAAGTGGAAGTTGTACGTGATCGTGCTGTTTGGCACAAGGCCGGTAAGAGAGGTTATGTAAGTCCTGCTATTATTGGACGAAGAGAAATCATCGCCCAAATAAATAACACCGGATTTAATAATGTTGATTTTATCTTCTTCGTGAAAAGCCGCGGCGCGGGTAAAGGTTTGTGAATATTTTTTGCTCTCGTTCAATGAATTTTGAACTTCCATCCGTTTACCTTTAGTACCGCCGGAAGTAATAAAGTAATAATTAATGTGTGTGTAATAATCCTTTTTCCTTTTCAAAGCGCCGGAGGAATTCTCGGGTTCGAAGAAATCCGTTCCTCTTGCGTAAAATAAAATGTAGTCCCCATCATCAAATCTTCCGTCTTCTTCTCCTTTAACGTAAATTGCATTTTCAAGTAAATCATTCGGCACCGTTTGGGTTTCGTCCCAAGGCAGCATATAGCCACCGTTATTAAATATTTTAATTGTTCGTGGGTCAACGCTCGAAGCGTCTATTCCGTAATCCGCAAGCTGTGAGCGTGAGATTTTGTAAATTCCCTCCTTAGTAATAGGGAACTTGTACCAAGTACCTTGAGACAGAACCGAATTAACATTTGACTTCGAAAGTTTCACGTTCCGCTTAATCCATCTCTTGGCAACATTGTAATTAAGCACTGCGTCTTTCAGATATTTGTCGGAAGCCATAGAAGCCGCCGATTTACCGGATGGCGAGAAATTAATTCGGAAAACAATTTTTCTGTAAACTTTTATTGTGTTTTCTCCTTGAGGCAGAACGGGAAAAACTTTAATTGTTTGAACGGGCAAATCTCTCACAAGACCGAAATCCCCGAACTTAATCAAATCGATTTTATTATTAAACGGTTTGACCGAAGCGGTTGAAAAGTCGTCTCCGAAAAATCCCTTCTTTTTAATTAACTTTGCTTTGAAAATCATACGCCCTTTAACGGTAGAAAAACTCGTATTTAAAATTTGAATTGTGTTCCCCGATTCGGAAGGCACACCGAAATTGAAAGCTCTGTATTGCAATAACGGTTGACCGGGTTTTAATCCTTCTTCTTCTAGCGCTTGGGAGAAATCGAATGTTAGGAACTTTTGTCCTTCAATAATAATAGGATTAACGTGAATGTTCGGACGATATTCAACGGTAACGCCCGTTTCGGAGGAGGAAATTATTTTGACTTCCTGGGCGTGAATCAGAAATGGCAATAAAAAAAGGAAGTATAATCGAGAAAATCTGCCTAACATTTAGTTCCTATTTGGTTAATATTTAAATTTAAAATTTCGTTAACAGTAGCAAATTTTCTTAATCATATTTCCTTTTATTTTTTTATCTCAAAATTTAGTTAGAATTAATATAAAATGTCAAGTCAAAAATCTTTGCCTTTGGTATCTACGAGTTTCCTTCCAAATATTTTTTCCTGATTAACATAATAAAAAGGTAACTTGTAGTCTGTGTAAATGACCTTTGCATTCTTATTTAAAATAAAAACTTTTTTGTTCGACACACCGTTACCATTTAACACATTAAAAAGATTTGTAACGTTCATTTCGTAATCACTTAAGAAAGGGAAGTTCAAGTTGTGTTTTTGAGTAAACTCCCGGTGCTTTTCTACCGGTTCGTTTCCTATTGCTACCAATTTAATTCCCGCTTCCAAGAATGATGCGAAGTTGTCACGATAATGGCAAAGTTGTTTGGTGCAAAGCTCATCGTTTTCCCTTAGAAAGAAAACCAAAATTAGCCAAGAATCGAGGTTTTCGTAAAGTCTAAAATCGTTTCCGTGCTGGTCGGGTAAAATAAAATCGGGAACCGTCTTGCCAAGTGTCATAATCCCAAAACCTCTTTAATTTTTTTCATTGCCTCGATGCAAAATTCAATATGTTCTTCCAACGGAACGCCAAGTTCTTCGGCACCTTTAATAATATCTTCCCTGCTTACGGCACGTGCAAAAGCTTTGTCTTTCATTTTCTTCTTGACCGATTTTACCTTTACTTCGTTCAAATCTTTGTTGGGGCGTACTAGTGTGACGGCGGTAATAAAGCCGGATAATTCGTCGCAAGCAAAAAGTGTTTTCTTTAGGAGAGTATCCCTCGGAAGTCCGGTATGAGATGCATGGGAGAGAATTGCATCCCGGAATTCTTTGTCAAAACCTTTTTCTTTTAAAATCTCGTATCCTTTGTAAGGATGCTCTTCGGCAGTTGGATATTTCTCATAATCGAAATCATGAAGCAGACCCACATTACCCCAGTATTCAACGTCTTCGCCGAACTTCTCCGCGTAAGCACGTACACATGCTTCCACTGCGTAAGCGTGTTTCAAAAGATTTTCGCTTTTAGTGTATTCTTTAAGAATACTTAAGCAATATTCTCTATCCCTCATCCTATCGATATCCATAATAACTCCACAAATTTATTTCGAAGTTGTAAAATTAGGACAAAAATTTGAAATAACACAATCAAAACATTTCGGTCTGCGGGCTATGCAAATTTTCCTTCCATGTGCCATTAAGAGATGTGTCGCTTTAATCCAATAATCTTTAGGCAGAAGTTCCATTAAACGAAGTTCAATCTTCTTCGGGTTTTTTGTATCAACGAAACCCAAGAGGTTCGAAAGCCTTACTACGTGGGTATCAACGGCAATTGCAGGGATTCCGAAAGCATTACCGGCAACAACGGCAGCGGTTTTTCTGCCGACGCCCGGAAGTTGAGACAGAGCATCAAAATCCGCCGGTACATTACCATTGTGACGTTCCAATAGAGCTTTGCAGCAGGTACGTAAATTTTTGGCTTTCATTCTATAGAAGCCTGTCGAATAAATATCTTTTTCCAATTCTTCCTTCGGCACATTTAAATAATCTTTCGGCTCTTTGTACTTTGCAAACAAATCTTTCGTTACAATGTTCACTCGTTCGTCGGTACATTGTGCGGAAAGGATTGTAGCAATTAATAGTTCAAAAGGTGAACTAAATTTTAATGCCGATTTTACGTTGGGATATTCTTTTGAAAGAATATCGAAAATCTTTTTTGCTCGTTTTTTCTCTTCTTGCTCGGACATTTTTCAAACCTATTAAACTTAAAAATGTTAAAATATTAAATTTATTTTAAATTTTTCAACAAATTAAAAATTTCCGTTATTGCCATCCTTTTAGAATGCTGGGACGACTCCTACCGTAAACTGCCCAAACCGTAGGGACAACTCGCGAGTTGTCCCTACAGAATATTTGATTTTTTCAGGGTTGTCCTAAATGCACTATTCAGTATTGCAAGCAATCTACG
>WFQV01000027.1 GCA_015486905.1 Melioribacteraceae bacterium
ATTTCAGTAGTAATATTCCTCTTTTCATTAATTATTTCATTTACCGTACGAAAAGATGTGCCTAATCGTGAAGCTAATTCAGTTTGCGAAATATTGAGTTCGTCCAAGAATTCTTCTTTTAATATTCTCCCCGGATGAGTGGGAGTTCGTTTTTGTTTAATCATACGACCCCATAATCATATTGCAATATTACAATTAAAAAATATTTTTTGAATTCACAAATTTCATTTTAACAAATAACATTTAAAATAAAAAATGGCACAGGTTTAAAATCGGTGGCAAAAAATAAAAAAAATCAGAAATGATAAACCAGAAATGAGAAATATTTGAACGCAAGGGGGGTGTTGAATAATTAGAAATTTTAACTTCGTCAAACATTTTGATTGATTACTTCACTTCGATACCTTCGGCATCGTCAGTTAATTTTTGTTCCCTTTTTTCTAAAAACATTCGACCCCTTTGGGGTCGGAAGACTATTTTTAATTCATTAGAATGCGCAATGCCAGGAGACTTGCACTCCTTTTCCCAAGAGAAGGGCGAGTGAGAAGTTCCCTAAAAAATTTTCATTTTTAAAAGATTCTTCCAAATAAACAATTCAAACAATCTCCGAGAACCCCAGAACCCCGAAGGGGTTCAATGTCTGTAGGACAAAGAATCAAAAAGGGAAAAGAACCCTGAATGGGTTCAAGTTTCTCCCCCTCAAACCGAAAACTTTGCATAATTAGATGAATGCATTGTTGGATGGTTTTAACTTAGATTACTTCTCATTAGCAAAGGGGCCATTTCATTAACCACGGGTTTCAACACGTGCGTGAGACGGATAAAAACAACAAAACGCTCAAATGGAAAAAACAATCTAATTTTTTCCACCAAATTTAAACTTGTACCTAAAACCAACTCCTTTTTCCAAATCCATATTATTGACTCCAAGCCCTTTTATTTTCATTTAAATTATTTATTAGTTAGTTTTATCTAACTAATTATTAAAATATTTCAAAGCTAATGTTAACGGAAAAAATAGCGGTACAATTTCAGGAATTATTGGATTTTTTCAGAGTTGAAGAAAACAGAATACTGTTAGCAAAAGGGATTAGATTCCGACAATTCGAATATTTGAAATTTATTTCAATAACGGAAAACTGCACATCAAGCATTATTGCCGAAAAGTTTAATATTAAAAAACCCACAGCGACAATTGCAATCAACGAATTGATCTCCGCAGGGCTTTTAACCAAAACGCAAAATAAAAAAGACAAAAGATTTTTTCACTTGAGAGTTACACGTAAAGGTAGAAATCTAATAGCCAAAATAGATAAAGAAAGGGAAAATTTAATGTTCAGGATTCTTTCCAATTTTTCTCAAAAAGACCTCAAACTTTTCTCGTGGGCATTAAATAAAATATTAACGGAAATTGAAATTTTAAATTAAATCATTTCATTAAACAATTCTTTCCTCGGGTGAGGGATTACTACTTTATTTACGAGCAAACCTTTTTCCGCTATTAAAGCCGCACCCGATTCCACTGCGCTTGTAACGGCAGCCACTTCACCGGTTAAAGTGCAAAAGGCTTTACCTCCTAATGCCATTGCCAAGTGAATTTCAATCAACCGTACGCTTGCAGCTTTTACCGCGGCATCGGCTCCTTCAATCAAAGATGCAACGGAGAAAGACTCGATTATTCCGAGAGCTTCGAATTTTTCCACCTCAGTGTGCCCCGAAAGTGCAGTGAAAACATCCTTATGCACGTGAGGAATTACAAACGTGTCGATGATTGCGTAATCCAAACTTTTTTCCACAGCATCCACAGCCGACTGCACTTCGGCTACTTCCCCGCCGACGAGGACCATATATTTACCCGAACAAATAGTGCGTGAAATTATTAACTCAACTTGAGAGGTTTTTAACATAATATCGGCGGCTTGCATTCCGCTCGCAATGCTTGAAAGCTCCGCCAGTCCTATTGAGTTCATTACCATATTATTTACCTTTAACCAATTTTTAAAATTTTAAAATCCATAACGAAACTCTAAATTCAATTACTCACATTTAATTCTAATGTATTCCTCCGAGACTTGAGTAACCGTACCGTTAACTGAGGAATGAACTTTCGCACCGAGTGCATCTGCCGGAACATCGGCAATTAAATCTCCTTCTTTAACAACGTCACCAATGGAAACAACCGGTTTGCTCGGAGCGCCGGTGTGCTGCTTGGTTAAAATCTTAACTGATTCTGGTTTAGGCATTTCCGGATTGTACGGTGTCGGCTTGTCGTAATCCGTCAATCGAATTTTTTTCATTAATTGTTTTAGCGGCACACGCCTGTTTTCTTTCATCGGGTGAACTTTCAACTCACGTTTTTGTTCGAACTTAAAATTTTCTTTCCGCATTTCATCTTTCGATTGAATGCATGCTTCCCGGGGGTAAAGTCCTTCGGGACAAGAATAAAGTGTACAAAGACCGCATGTGGAGCACAAATCGGCATATTGGTTCCACAAGGCTTTGCCGCTTGTAGTAAATTCGAGCGAGCGCATTACTTTGTGAGGCTCAACGTCGTAGCCGAGTAAGTATCTCGGGCACAATTCCGTACAGTAACTGCATTGGTCGCAAGCAGATTTGCCGATTCTGTTCATCTCACGCGGTTTACGATTCAGCCTTTGAATTAAATAATGACTTCGAGGCAGCACTATTAACCCGCCTGTTGTTTTAGTAACGACATCCGTATCGTCGAAAGTTAAACGCCCCATCATTACTCCGCCGACGAAGATACCGTAATCGTCAATAGTTATTCCGCCTGCATGTTCGAGCACATCTCTGAAGGGCGTACCAACCGGTACCCAAAAGGCGGAAGGATTTCTAACCGCACCGTTAACCGAAAGGAATTTTTTGGTTACCGGAATCCCCTCGGCTGCATTGGCAATGTTGAACATTGACTCGACGTTATTGACGACACAGCCAACATCGAGAGGTATGCCGTGAGGTGGAATTAATCTTTTCGTTGTTTCGTACACCAACTCGTACTCGTCGCCTGCAGGGTAGTAATCCCCTAAAAAAGTCATCTCGATTTTACCGTTTGAGAAAGAGGCTTGAATTTTCTCGGCAGCTTTTATGTTCTTTCTTTTAATTCCGAAAAAGCCTTTCTTCGCACCTACTTTTTCCAAAAGCAGTTCCATTCCTTTAACAACCTGCGGTGCAAAGTTCAGCATCAGCTCAAAATCTTTGTGCATCAACGGTTCACATTCGGCGCCGTTTGCAATTAAGTATTCAACTTTTGACTTTGCCTTTACGTGTGTAGGAAAGCCTGCTCCACCTGCACCTACAACACCCGCTTCGAAAATCTTTTCGTCAAGATTCATTCTTTCCATTCCGTTTAATTATCACGAGAGTTTTATCGTCCTGGTAACGGCTTTGCGCCGTAGAAAATTTCACAACATCGTCAATTATTAAATATGCCAGTTCCTTCGGCGTCTTTTCCGTATTGCGGGAAATAATTTTAATCAGTCTTTTTTCGTCGTAAAATTTGAATTTGTCGTTCGCCGCTTCAACTATTCCGTCGGAATAAATTACGAGCAAATCACCGGCGCACAGGTTAATGCTGTCCGTTTCGTATTTGGAATTTGGAGCGGGGCCTAAAATGGGACCGGTGGGATAGAGAAAACTCACCTTTCTTTTCTTTTTGGAATAGAATATTGGCGGATTGTGCCCGGCGTTTGCGTAAAGAAAAAGCCCGTGCTTATCGTTGGAAATTTCACCGTAAAAAAGCGTACAAAATCTGTCGTCGGAAAAGATTTGGTTTACGAGGTTGTTCAAACGGTACATAAAGGGTGAAATTTTTATTTGGAATTTGCTTGCCATTCTTACAGCTCCGGAGATGTACATCGCTTCGGCTGCGGCAGCTATTCCCTTAGAAGCGGCATCACCGACCACAATGCCCAAGCGCTCCTCGTCGTTTCCGATTTTAACGTAATCGAAAAAGTCTCCGCCCAATTTTTCCGCCGGAATAGTTATTCCGAAAAGTTCGTAATTATGAAAAGAATATTCGTGAGCCGGAAGAATGCTGCGCTGAAGCTGCTTCGCTTTGTCAACATCCTTGATTAAATGATGAGTGGACTTCTCCGAACGGAATTCTTTCAACCGTGCGGTCAAAACCGTTGCAATAATATTAAGCGTGTAACGTAGGGCATCGTCAATATGCTCGGAATTCACTGCGAGCAAATACTCGTAATAGTAAGCGTCTTTAATTTTGTGCTTCTCCCCCACCCCCGAAGCCGAATAGCGAAATATTCCTTTCTTCTTTAAAACTTCATTCGTCTCATTAGCAAGAATCGTTCTTTTTTGAGGAATCAATTTGAAAATAGGATATTCCGCCACAGGGAGAATAAAGCCTTTTTTTATTCTTTGAACTTTCCCTGCCTGCAGAAACAGTTCGTACCTTCGTTCTTTAACGTTAAGTTTCCAAATCCTTCCGCCGGAAATGTGAATATTCTCACGTGCAACTATTTCAATTAGCGCTTGCTCTAAAATTTCATTCTCCGATTCAAAATCCTTTGAAAGGACATTCTCTATTGTTTTTAATAATCTTCTCTGCTCCATTTTCACACACTAAAATTTAACGGTTCTTTTAATTTTAATTTAGTTTTGAAAAAGAAAAACTCTTCTTTAACAGGGCAAATTTAAGCCTTATTTTTTAATAGTACAAAAATTCGAAAGTTTAGTTCGACAAGAAAAAATAAAACAATGAGGGAAAGAATTCGGCTGTGCTTCGATACGACTTTCCACAAAAGCACGGAATTACCGGGCTGTCGAGCTAATTTCCATCTAACCTTCAAGAGTCGAATGGAATTTTTTAAGGAATATTTTAGGAGTAATTGCCGGAATCGGGCTATTTTTGTAATGTTTGATATTCCCGGTTACAATCGAATCGGCATTACATTCAATGGCAGCTGAAATTTGTAATGCATCCTCAAAATCGGAAATTTTAAGAAGCAAAGCTCTGTAAGCGCTTTCGGTGTTGACGGGTGCAACCTTGACAAATTTCAATAAATCTTTAATGAATTCTTTTGTCCTCTTTTTACCCGAGGGAGACGACATTAAATAGTAAAAATTAGACAAAGTATGCCAGGCAACGAAACCGACTATTTTATTATTTTCGCACAATTGAATTACCCTTCCCGAATCCTTGTAAAACGGTTTTCTCATTAACCCGATGTCAATCAATATATCGGTTTCAATCAAAACAATCACAGTTGAAACCTATTTTTTAAGAACTTCATTCGCTCATCCGTTTTTTCCACCAAATTCAATTTGCCAAGCCATTTATCCACAAATTCATTTTTGCCCTTGTTAAGCCTCTCGGTCAAAAGTTCTTCAACTAATTGCGATATGGACTTCCCCTGTTTATTAGCGTAATTTTTAACCGGCGGAATTAGTTCTTCATCAATCGTTAAATTTATTTTCTTTTTCATTATCACTCCGATTATACGTATTACTAACACTAATATACGCATATTGTAAATAACTCGCCAGCCTCGAGTATTTTGTAAGTAAATTTAAATAGCCACTCCTCACCGTTCAAATTGTATTTCACTTCGAATAAAAATCAATCAATCTTTGCAAAGCTCTTTCGGAAGCCTCGTTAAATTCATCCGAAGTAAAAGAACGCATTATACTGTTTTCGGAGGGACGGTAAACACCTTTCTCCGCATAACCTCCGCCTTCAAAAACTCCGGTAACATTTTTGTATTTTTCCGTTGCAGGTGTGGGAATCGGGACACCTTTCGGTACAAGGTCTTTCCACTTTTTGCTGAAATTTACAAGAGTTGTTAAATTCGGTTCCCAAGGCTCAACTTTCAGATTGTAAAAATTTTGGTAAGAAACTTCGGAGTCGTAGTACTCGTCTCCCAAGCCGCCAAAGCCGTGACCGAACTCGTGCACGAAAATCTGCCTTGCCTTCTTGTTCTTTGCTGCGGTCATCGAGTAATAATTGTAAATAGCCCCACCTCCGTATTTGCTTGAGTTTACGAGAATGTAGATTTGGTCGTAAGGAACGCTGGCGGCAACGTCACGGACGCTTTTGTAATCTTCCGTCATTAAATATCTTTCACTATCGAAAGTGTAATAAGAAGAATTCAGCAAAGTTCTCTTCCAAACCGAATCTTTCGGGATGTCCGTACCGCTTTGCTCACTTGGTGCAAGCACCGCCCAGATATTAATTTTCTTTTCGTTTTCCTTAAACGGTGAATAACGGAAAAGGTAATTCTTAAATTTATTGCAGTCCTTTTTGAAATCGCTCATCTCCCCTTTTGTGTAGCCTTCCGGCAAAAATACAATGTCCAACTTCTTGTTCGGGTTCCCCGAATAATGCACTTTAAACGAAGGATAAATTTTTTCATTATTCTTTCTAATGAAATAATTGTACGGGTCAACCGTGTAAGTAAAAATTAATCGGTAGCGGTTTAGACTGTCGCGAGAAAATATTTGTACAATAACTGTGTCCTTCGGAAACGGGAAGATGACTGATTCCGGAAATGCCTTTGCAATTTTTTTCGATTCTTCTGTTGTTTGCCATTCACGGAAGAGCGTGGAATAGCCCCGTGAATAAAGGAGTTTCTCACCCTTCTTATCGGAAACCTTCAACAAATAAGCTCCATATTGAAATGTGTCAATCAAATTAACGAGAGAGCCACCCCAGTAAGGTTCTTCGAATAAACGGTCGAAATAAATTGCTTCCGTGTCGTGTGTTCCGGCGTGGTAATAATCCAGCCTTAAAGTTTTGTCAGAGAAATAATCGTTAAATTTTACTTGCGCAGATAAAATAGAGGATAGAAATAGAAGAAGAAATAATTTTTTCATTTTAAATAAGTCCTTAAAAAATTAAACCGGCTTCGGAAAATTAGTAAATTATTCGTCAATACGCACTTAGAAGCGTTTGGCAAATAGCAACTAATAATGAAGGTCAAGTTAAATTTGGTGGTAAAAAATATGAAAAATTAGAAATTAGAAACCAGAAATAATTAAACCCGAGACGTTAGAAGTAAGACGTAAGACATTAGGCTTGTTATTGTCAAATCGAGAACCTTGCATAAATGAATGAGTGGATGCATGGATAATTGTATTGTCTGCCTTCGTCTGCGCTATCCCGTATTTGCGGGCGGGGTAAACTCTTCGGGGTTCTTTCTTTCTGTGGAATGAAAAACTGCCTTCCGACCCCAAAGGGGTCGAAGGTGTGTAGAGATGATTGATTAGAAATGAATTGACGATGCCGAAGGTATCGAAGTAAAAACTTCAGATACGTTAGCAAAATAATAGTTTTTCCGGTTCACAGTTTTGTCACGATTTTCCCTGCCGTTGGCGGGACAAGTGCAAGCCTTTGGCGAGATAAGAAAAAATAGTAACAAACCGCTCAAGAGGAAAAGACAAGCTAATTTTTTTTCCCCACCAAATTTAAAATTGCACCGAATTGCCGGCAACGGAGTTAAAATTTGTCTATCCTGAAATGATGCAATATATTTGCGTTTAAAATTTTAAAAAATAACAAGTTCTTAAAAACGGAGAGATGCCGGAGTGGTTGAACGGGGCGGTCTCGAAAACCGTTGACTGCCATAAGGCGGTCCGAGGGTTCGAATCCCTCTCTCTCCGCAACTAAACGCCGTAACATTAAAATTTTCATTAAGTTACGGCTTTTTTATTTTAAATTCTGGTGTTTTTAAGAATCAAAACCGCTTCTTGAATATACAATCTAAGCATATGGCGGTAAGCAGCAATTATGGATGATGAACCTGCCTGCCGCCTGCCTGCCGATAGGCAGGGGAGGCAAGTTTTGAATTATGAATTAATATCTTTACAGCAAAAATTTCTTGACAAAAAAAAACACGTGTCCCGCTCTTTTGGCGGGAAGGATTTAAAGTGTAATACTATAGATGAGTCCACTAAAGAAAGGGCTAAAAACCGTTGAAACGTTTACAATGTACAATAAGTATTATATTAACCCCTGACTTAAGTCGGGGGTTAGCAATAACTTAGAGACATCAGTAACCGCTTCAGCGGTTTAATGTTAATTTCTCACTAAGTCAATTTATTGATTTAAAAAGTTTTTTTATTTATTTTGCGATACAAATTAAACAATACGTATTGAATGTTTTGTGATTACAATATAAGGCTAATTTTAACAAATCTTATTAGAGGGAAACAAAGCTCTCCTTCCATTTCGCTGAGATTCAAATTAATAAAAATCAAGAATAGGGCTGTGTTATCTTTGGGGGAACAGTACACTGGAATGCAATTTTTAATTTTCCGAATGTTATTCAGTCGGATGCCGGGCTTGAAGCAATAAAAATAATACATGACTAATTTTAAGACACCCAAGTGAATGATATTATTTATGAACCTGCCTGCCCTGCCTACCGGCAGGCAGGCGGTAGGCAGGTGATGAATGCTTGAGGAGTAGATTGATTGCATGGTTGAATGATTGGATGGTTGGATGGTCCGACTTCTCTCGACAAGTCGGGATTCGTCGTGACAGTCTGAATGATTGTTCTGATATTTTTCGTTTGGATATTGAAATTAAGGTCAAGGTTAAGATTGAGGTTAAGATTGGGACTCGTTACTAATTATTCACCTGCTAATTTGTTAGCGCGAGGCGTCGTGCTTGAGACTTAAGACTAAATTCGTGTAATTAGCGGCAAAAAAAATAAATAGATGAATACCTAAAGGAAAATAAAAGTTGAAGTATTTTTTATTTCTCGATGAATCTGGCGACCATGGAATTGTAAACATTGACCCAAATTTTACAGTATTTGTTTTGGCTGGTATTTTAATCTCAGAAAATAATTACGAGATATTAAAGGCTCAGCTCAATACTTTAAAAAAGAAATTCTGGGGAGATAAAAAAGTAATATTGCATTCGAGAGATATTCGCAAATGCGAAAAGGAATTTGTTTTATTATTTAATATTGAAGTAAAGAAAGCTTTTTATGAAAATATAAATCAAATTATTTCAAATAATGATTATCTGATTATCTCTTCGGCAATTCAAAAGCAAAAATATGTTCAAAGATACGGCAAACTTTTAGATGACGTATATGAAATTGCATTATCTTTTATCATTGAAGGAGAAATATTTTTTTTGGATGATGTTAATAAGCCTAATAAAGAACTTGAAATTATAATTGAAAAAAGAGGGAAGAAAGAAGATTCCAAACTGAATGAACATTTCAATAAAATTTTACAACGTGGAACAGGATATGTAAATGCGAATAGAATTAAAGCTTATAATGTTAAAGCTATTTTTAAACATAAAAAAGAAGATATTGCTGGTTTACAATTAGCAGATTTAGTTGCTTACCCAGTAGCAAGATACGTTTTGGACCCGCAAAGAGCTAACCCTGCATTTGAAGTGTTGAGTAAGAAAATTTATTCGAAAAACAATAAACTTTACGGATTAAAAGTGTTTCCCTAAAAAGCAAAAAGCCAAGAACAATTCTTGGCTTATTTGCCGACCGGGGACACCCCAATCCAACAATTTTACTTGTTAAAAATACTTATTTTTTCCTTACAAGTCAATAGAAGAAATGTTTCAAATGAAATATTTAGGAGACAAGAAAATACTTGATACTTACAAAGTTGGTTTCCTTTGTTCTCGGAAAGTCCCGGCTCAAATTATTTTACCCACTTACGATTGGGCAATAGAACAAAGGGACAAAGGTGTTTGCGTAGTTTCGGGTTTTCATTCCAAAATAGAAAAAGATGTTTTTCATTATTTGTCCAAAGGAGAACAACCGATAATTATTGTTCTTGCTCGAAGAATATATAAAAACATTCCTCAAAAGCTAAAACCACTATTAGAAACAAATCGTTTACTTATTATTTCCCCCTTCGAAGATAATGTAAAAAGAATAACAAAAGAAACCGCTTACAATCGAAACAAATACATTATTGAATTAGCCGATGAGTTGTATATTCCCTATGTTGCAAAAAATGGGGGATTATTTAAGTTATTAAATAAAGAAATTATTGTTAACTACAAACCAACAAAAAATAGAATAAAATAAATTTTATGCTGCTCTTTAATAATGATACCTGCATTGAAGGAAATCAATTTTATCTTTGCTCACCATGTAAACAAGCCGATGTTCTTGTGTAATTCTTCTCGACCAAACATTTTTACTCAAATAACGAAGTGGTTCAGGCTTGCCTATTCCCTCAAATGGATTTCGCAATATTACTTCGACCATCTCTAAAATTTTCAATGCAGTTTTACGGTCATTCTTTACCCAATATCCCAAATCTTCTCTAAATTCCGGTTGAAAGACACTCAACCGTTTTCTGAGTACCTTACTTTTCAAGTCCGAATTCCCGTTTAAGTTGCTCAAGCGTTTGCGGAGTTTCGGTATTTCCCTGTGACCTAATTAACGCCTTTAACAATCTTTGAGCATTCTTTGGTGAACGTAACAAATGTGCCGTTTCAAGAAGTCCCGACAATTCGCTTTCGGAAATCATCGCTACATTTTCTGCGTTTCTACGATTAATAATCACGATTTCTTTGTTAAGTGAAACTTCGTTCAAGACCTTTGCAAGATTTGCTCTTGCCTTAGTGTATGTTAAACTAATTGGCATTTCAAACTCCTTGAATTGTACATAAATAATGTACAGAAATAAATTTAATTATCCAAAATATTTTTAATGTTCACCCTTAACGGAGCTTATCTCACCGAATCTCTATTGGTACAAGTTTAAAATTGGTGGTAATATTTTTCTCTATTAGAATGGTATTGACACATGCATAATTGAACTGCTTTCGCAGTTCTTCTTTTAAGCGTTGTTCTTTCTGCGGGTTTCGCCCGCAGTTATTGAAATTGAAGCGCTTCGCGCTTCTCTTTACGATATTTATATTTGAATGATTTTAAGAAAAATAAACTGCGAAGCAGTTGAACTCCTAATAAC
>WFQV01000028.1 GCA_015486905.1 Melioribacteraceae bacterium
CGTTTGGGACGAAGCAATTGAGAAAACCGAACGGCTGATTGAGGCGAAGGAGAGGAGATTAAAATTCTTAAGAAAAAAATTATTTTCTGAAATTGAAAAATCCGGAAAATATGAATTCAAAAAATTGAAAGAAATTTGTCAAATAATAAAGGGCGTTCAAATTAATATTATTGATATTGAGCAAAATGGTAAATATTATGTTCTCAATGGTGGAGTTTCACCTTCGGGATTTTTAAATAAATGGAACACTCCTGAAAATACTATTTCTATTAGTGAGGGGGGCAATTCATGTGGTTACGTGAAATTAAACAAAGAAAAATTTTGGGCAGGTGGACATTGTTACACTTTAAAAAACTTATCAAATAACGTCTACTCGAAATTCATTTTTCATTATTTAAAATATAAACAAAATGAAATAATGAGATTAAGAGTTGGTTCGGGATTACCTAACATTCAAAAAAAAGATATTGAAAATTTTAATATATTATTGCCAAATTTTACTAAACAAGTGTCAATAGCAAATAATTTAAACTTAGCTCTAAATGAAATTGAGTTTTTAAAGAAATTAAGCGAAAAATACAAAACTCAAAAACTCGGTTTAATGCAGAAATTGTTGACGGGTAAGTGGAAAGTGAAAATAAATGAGGGAAATGGAAATGAATAAAATTAATTCCTTCCAACACAACGAAAAATATCTTTCTCAAATTCCGGCTTTGCAGCTGCTTATAAATTTGGGCTACAAATATTTAACTCCGGCGGAAGCGCTGAAAGAAAGATTCGGCAAAGTAAATAATATTCTTTTGGAAAATATTTTAAGAGAACAACTAAAAAAACTCAACAGAATTTATTTCAAAAGCAAAGAATTTCTTTTCAGCGAAGAGAATATTCAATCGGCAGTACAGAAACTAAAGAACGTAAGATACGACGGTCTGCAAAAGACCAACGAAGCCGTTTACGATTTGCTAACTTTGGGAACGGCACTGGAACAAAACGTGGAAGGCGAATCGAAAAGTTTTAATTTAAGATACATCGACTGGCAGAATTGGGAAAGAAACGTTTTTCATGTAGCGGCGGAATTCAGCGTTGAAAGAGCAAGAAGTACGGCAACCGCAAGACCGGATATCGTATTGTTTGTAAATGGAATTCCGTTTGCGGTAATTGAATGCAAATCGCCCAAGAACGATTTAGCCGAAGCAATTCATCAATTTATTCGTAATCAAAACTATGAATATATTCCGAGATTGTTCATCTATTCTCAATTGCTGCTGGCAATAAATAAAAACGAGGCAAAATATGCAACAGCCGGAACAATTGAAAAATTTTGGAGTATTTGGAAAGAACGCGAATTTTCGGAAAAAGAAATTTCGGAAGCGGTTAATAAAAAATTAACGACCGAAGAAAAAAACAAACTTTTTTCCGGCGATTTCAAATATGCACAATCCTATTTTGATAAACTTGAAGAGCAAGGGAATAGAATAATAACCGAACAAGACAAAGTTTTATACGGCTTATGCAAACCGGAACGGCTGATTGAACTTGCGTATAAGTTTATTGTTTTCGATTCGGGGATAAAAAAGATTGCACGTTATCAGCAATATTTTGTAGTAAAAGAAACGCTTAAAAGAATTAAGCAAGTCGATAACAAGGGAATAAGAAAAGGTGGAATAATATTTCACACGCAAGGTTCAGGCAAATCGATTACAATGGTGATGATTGCCAGAAACCTTGCTTTGGATAAATCGCTTCTCAACCCACGCATAGTTTTGGTTACGGATAGAACGAACCTCGACAAGCAATTGAGCGGTACATTCGCAGATTGTGGCTTGAGTCCTGTACAAGCTACTTCCGGACGACACCTTCTCGAATTAGTGTCGATTAAAAAGGCTAGCGTTATCACAACTCTTATTCATAAATTCGACAAAGCATTGAACGTACGCAGTTTCCGGGACGATTCCCCTGATGTTTTTATGCTGGTTGATGAAAGTCATCGTACGAATTACAAATCGCTTGCCGCAAGAATGAGGCAGATGTTCCCGAAAGCTTGCTACATCGGATTTACCGGCACTCCTTTAATGAAAAAAGAAAAGAATAGCTTTGCAAAATTCGGCGGTTTAATTGAACCTCACTATTCAATAAGAGAAGCGGTCGCCGATAAAGCTGTTGTTCCCCTGCTTTACGAAGGGCGCGACGTAACAATAACGCAAAATAAAAATGCAATCGATTTGTGGTTCGAAAGGCACACGCAAGGTTTAAGCGATAAACAAAAAGCGGACTTAAAAAGAAAATACGCCCGCGCCGAAATGCTGAATAAAACCGACCGCGTAATTTATATGAGAGCTTTCGATATAAGCGAACATTACAGAGCAAATTGGAAAAATACAGGCTTCAAAGCGCAGCTTGTAGCGCCAAATAAATCGTCGGCTATAAAGTATCACCAATACCTTAACGAGTTTGGTTTTGTTTCTTCGGAAGTTATTATTTCGCCTCCGGATATGCGCGAAGGATACGAAGAAACGGAAGACGAGCCGACAGATGAAGTTATCAAATTTTGGCAAAAGATGATGAAAAGATACGGGAACGAAGATGAGTATAATAAAAATATAATCAACCGGTTTAAGTTCGGCGAAGACCCTGAAATTCTGATTGTAGTAAGCAAGTTGCTAACCGGTTTCGACGCTCCGCGAAATACCGTTTTGTATTTAACGGCGACCTTACGGGAACACAATTTGCTGCAGGCAATTGCGCGCGTAAACAGATTATATGAAAACAAAGATTACGGTTATATAATAGATTATGCCAATGTATTGGGCGAATTGGATAAGGCTCTTACAATGTATGATTTATTCAAAGAGTTTGACGAAGAAGATTTGGTTGGTACGGTCTTATCAATAAAAGAAGAAATTGAGAAACTGCCTCAGAAGCATTCGGATTTGTGGGATATTTTCAAATCAATTAAAAATGTTTACGACGAGGAGGAATACGAAAAATTATTGTCAAATCAGCAATTGCGCGATGAGTTTTACGACAGATTGTTAGCCTACGGTAAAACGTTAAGTATAGCTCTTTCTTCAGATTATTTTCTATTGAATACCAACGATGAAAAATTAAGAATCTATAAAAACGATCTGAGAAAATTTCAAAATCTGCGAACCGCCGTAAAATATCGTTATGCGGAAACAATCAGTTATAAAGACTACGAACCGAAAATTAAAAAATTGTTGGACACGCATATACTTGCTAATGAAGTAAAAAGATTGAACGAACCGGTAAATATTTTTGACGAAAAATTATTCCAAGGAGTAAAAGAAGGACAAGGAGTTTACGAAGCTAAATCCAAAGGGGCGCAAGCCGACTCTATCGCTTACGCAACCAAAAAAGTAATCACCGAAAAAATGGACGAAGACCCGGCGTTTTATCAAAAATTTTCAAAACTCATTCAGCAGGCAATAGACGACTGGAATGCCAAGCGGCTTTCGGACATCGAATATCTAAAAACCGTTTTGGATTTAAGAAAAAAAGTTATTACCAAGCAGCACGAAAATATTCCGGAAGTCCTTGAATCTAATGATGAAGCAATGGCGTTTTACGGCGTTATTAAACCGGTTCTAAATTCTGATGCAATGAATAAAGAGAAACTTGAAAAAGCTTCGTCCGATATCGCTTTGGCTATTCAAGGAATTCTGGAAAAACATAAGAAGGTAAATTTTTGGCAGGATGAAGACGCTATGAATTCCGCAATAAACGATATTGACGATTATCTCTTCGATGTAGTAAAAGGCGAAATGAAAATAGAACTTAGTACAGAGCAAATGGATAGTATTATCGACAAAACATTAACCGTCGCAAAATTTAGAAATTTAAAATGAATAACAACGATGAAGTCGTAAAATACGGGAAAATACTAATTCATTATTCGGTTATTTATAAAAATAGAAAAACTCTTGAAATTGCCGTCCATCCCGATAGTTCGGTTGTAATAACCGCTCCGTTAAATTGCGATAAAAATAGAATTAAAGAGAAAGTAAAGAAACGAGTTAAATGGATTTTAAAGCAGTTAAAATATTTTAAACAATTTGAACCGCGAACTCCGCAAAAACAATTTCTCAATGGCGAAACGTATCTTTATCTCGGTAAGCAATACCGATTAAAAATAAAAACCGGTTTATCGGAAGGCGTTAAATTAAAACGCGGATATTTTATAGTTGTACAGAGAGACAAAGACAATAGAGAGAGAACGAGAGAACTTTTGAACAATTGGTATAATGTTAAAGCGTCTGAAAAATTCAAAGAATATTACGACGTTTGCCTAAAAAACTTTTCGGGACATAAAAACATAATCCCGTTTTTAAAGATTCGCAAAATGAAAAAAAGGTGGGGAAGCCTTTCTAAGCATGGAACGCTTACTTTGAATACCGAACTAATTAAAGCGCCAAAAGAATGTATTGAGTATGTAATAACGCACGAGCTTTGTCATACGGTTCATCATAATCATAGCAAAGAGTTTTATGGTCTTTTAGACAAAACGATGCCGGATTGGAATAAAAGAAAACATAAATTGGAAATTATGATGGCTTAATATATTAGCGACGAATTGGTTCTCGGATTTTCAAATACTTCTCACTATGAAAAAGAGAATTTAGAACCTGTACCGATTATTTTTATATCGGATGAGTTTTTCAATATATTGCTTCCGAAAATCACTTTAGGTTTTGTATGTTTGATAATCGAGATAATAATTTTAATAAAATAAATTTTAACTATGAGTGAAGACAAAAAAATACCATTTACAATTTCAGATATTGAAGAATTAGCCACTCCAAGCAGTTTTGATAAGGGCATTGATTATTTTGAATCAGGTGCGGTCGGTAAAATAATTAGGAAAGGCAATCACTTTGAAGGTGATGTTTTTGGCTCCCGTAAGTATAAGGTAAGTCTAAATTTAGACAATGGTGAATTATATTTTAACTGTAACTGTCCCTATGATTTTGGCGGCATTTGTAAACACTCTGTTGCTTTCGGATTAAAGATACTAAACGGTTTATATGAAGAACAAGAGGAAATTGCTGCCAAGAAAATCTCAAAAGAAGAATTTGAAGGTGTTTTTGAAAAAGCTAAAACAGAAAAGAAACTAAAATTTTTACAACAATTACTTGATAG
>WFQV01000029.1 GCA_015486905.1 Melioribacteraceae bacterium
ATTTGATTGAGGATACCATTCATCCCATCGCGGTAAATCGCAATTAAGAATCAAAAATTAATAACCTGCCTGCTTGTAGGCAGGTTAAGAATTATGATTCGGACTTAAAGATTAGAGAATATTAAAAACTTTCGCTTATTTTTACAAATGTAAATGCAGGAATGTTTTTATTTAATTTCTTGACAAAAAAACAATAATTTATGTTGTAGTACTATTTATCACGACGTAACCCGAGCGTAGCGAGGGCGAAGACGGAACATCCAACAATCCAGAATTCTCGATTTAACGAACATTAACTTGAACACCTTCGGAGTTCTTTCCCCTTTTTTGATTCTTCGTTCTACAGACATTGAACCCCTTCGGGGTTCTCTTGAACTTGAGACAATCCATTTGGAAGGATTGCTTAATTTATTTTCAAGGAACTCCTTTCTCTTCTTTCGATTACAAAAATGTGTACTAATGCGAATTTAACGAAATGAAAAACAGTCCCACGACCCCCGACCCCTACGGGGTCGGGGTCGAATGTTCGTAGAAGACAATAACGAAAAGGAAAACGATGCCGAAGGTATCGAAGTAAAAAATTGGATTTGTTAAAATGGAACAGTAAAGCAAGAGGGTTACCCCGCTCCAATAGAATAATTTCATTAACAAACGGCTTCAGCCATTTGATTGCAGAGAAAAAAAAGAAAAATTCTGAAACCTGTTTGCAGGTTTTAGGGAAGCGTGTTTTTCAGGGGGGGGAAACCAGTGAACCGGTTAGCAAAGTTTTAGGTCTATCAGTCAAGTCCCACAACTGAAGTCGTGGGTTAATGGTACAAAAATTTCGGTGAAATGAGGCTAAAGCCATTTTAATTTTTGTTCTCTCGCCGCCGTTTGCTGAAGCAAACGGCAATGGGACTGAAGTAAACGGCAATGTTCACTAAAATTAATATCAAAGTTAACCGAAGTCAGCTTCAATGTTAACATCCCCAACATTCCATTCTTCCAACATTCCAACACACCATTGACCATTCACCATCCAACAATCCGTCCATCCAACCATCCATTTCCCTTCCGTTTTTTATTTAGACCCTGAATAGCTGTTAATCTTAGTCAAGATTGTTTCATTTATTCTAATTAAGTATTTTAAAAATTAATAAATTTTAAAAAAAGAAAATTGAAATGTGGTTGAAAATAAATTTGTTGTTTCTTTTAAGCGCCATAACCATTTCCGCACAAATAGCAGGCGTCTCCGCTTCCAAGCTGGCTACTTATTGTACGGACGTGGTACCCGAAAACAAGATTGAATTCGAGCCATCAATTTTCGCTAACTTTTCTCCTTCCGGTTTGTACGACGGGAACGCACGGATACCCCAATTACCGGAATATCAATGTTTGAAAGTCAATGCCGGAATGTATTTCCGATTTACTTACGGTGCGTTCAAAGATTTCGAAATAGGCTTTTCGGCTCCGACAAATGTGAGCGAGGTGGACATCGGAGCAAAATACAAATTGCCCTTTAATTTCAAAGACAAAACCACCTTCGGTTTGCTAGCAGGATTAAACACGCTTTTTAATAATAGCAACTGCTCTTGTGAACAAGACTCTATGGGAAAAGCCACAAACACTGCCTTGGGCTACGGTTTAATTATTTCACATTCCTTTAGCAAAAATTTTTCTTTGGATTTTAACGCATTTGTCATGTCCCATTTCCCGGTTGAAAGCAGCGCCGGTTTTAACAAATTAGATTATTCCTTAAACGCTGATTTCGGTTATTATTTTGTTAAAGGAATTCAAGCCTGCTTAGGCTTTAACTATTTTCACACAGGTTTTAACAACTCTAACTTAAATGAATCTTTACTTATTTTAAATCCGGGTTTCACAATTGAGAAAGGCGAGATGTTCATTATTGTCTTGGACACCCCCATTACTGTTTTTGAAAATAATATTAAAAAATCATTCGGCTTCGGATTTGCACTTACCACACTTCTGAACTGAAATCATAAAGTAACAAGATTAACTTTCACTTAACATGAATATATGGGGATGAGAGATTTTAAAAACATTATTCAAATTGCAGGAATAATTGACAAAGCGGAGGCGGAAATACTGATTGCAGCCGGCGTGCAATATTTGGGCTTTCCTCTTAGACTGACCGTCAACAAAGAAGATTTAACCGACGATGAAGCAGGGGAAATCATCCGTTCTTTTCCAAAAAATATTCACGGTGTGCTAATTTCTTACTTGGACACAGCGGAAAAAATAATTTCACTCGCAAAAAAAATTTGTGCCGACACGGTTCAGATACACGGTAAAATTAAAATTGACGAAATTAAAAAGCTCGGAAAAGAAGCGGGGGATTTGTTCATCATTAAAAGCCTTGTGGTTAGGCAAGATAATTTCTAAGATTTAAAAAACGACATAACACTGTTTACCCCTTACGTGAACGCTTTCATTACCGACACTTTCGATCCTGCAACCGGCGCCGAGGGTGCCACGGGTAAGACACACGATTGGAATATCAGCAGGGAATTAGTAAAACTTTCCGAGCGGCCCGTGATTTTAGCAGGAGGACTAAATCCTGAAAATGTTCGAAAATCAATTGAATTTGTCCGTCCCGTCGGGGTTGACGTCCACACGGGAGTAGAAAACAGTTCGGGCAGAAAAGACGAAACTCTTGTAAAAAAATTTGTTTCCCAAGCCAAACTCGGTTTCAAGATAAGTGAAAATACTTGACAATCCTTTGCTCTAATATTCTAATGGAAATTATGAATATTCCCTCCGCTACCGGTGAATTTGATTTTATTTCCTGAACGAATATTTTTAATAGAGTTTTTACTAATTTATTTTGGGAATTTAATTTAATGAAAGGGACATTGTTCATTGTTTCCACACCAATTGGAAATTACGAAGACATTACTCTCAGAGCTTTGAAAATATTGAAGGAAGTTGATATTGCAGTCTGTGAAGAATTGAAAATGGGAAGGCGATTGCTTTCCAAATACGAAATTCAAAAGGAGCTTTTAACATTAAACGAACACAACGAAGAAGAATCGAGCGAAGAGATTGTTCGATTGTTGTTGGACGGAAAGAACGTTGCTGTTTTTTCGGATGCCGGGACACCTCTATTTTCAGATCCGGGACAAAAGTTGGTTGAACGATGTGTCGCAAATAAAATTAAAGTCGTCCCTGTACCCGGTGCAAACTCAATAATGGCAGCACTTGTAGGAAGCGGTTTAATTTTTAACGAATTTTACTACCGCGGCTGGCTCTCACCCAAAAGGGACGTTAGGCGTAAGGAACTTCTCGAATTAAAAAAGAAGAAAGAGTTAATAATCCTTTTGGAAACGCCGTACAGGCTAAAAACATTAATTACGGATGTCGTCAAATATTTCGGTAAAAATCAGTACATTGTTGTAGCGTACAATTTAACACTACCCTCGGAGAATTTTTTCCGCGATACGGCAAATAAAATTCTCTCAAAGATTGAGAAGGAAAATCTCAAGGGTGAATTTGTTTTGCTTTTGGACAACCGGTAAATCAAAACTTCTTCCTGCGAATTAAATTTGTCGATTTCTTACTTAAAAACAAAAGTTTAAATTTCAATTTATTTTTAATAAATTTCGTACACATTTACAAAAGGTAATTATGTTAAAATTAACTTTGGTCAGTTTTTTATTCCTTTTAACTTCTACCTTCGCTCAAAAGGAGGAGTGGGTTAAAATTTACGAAGGACCCGTTTCAAAACTCTCTATTGAGATTTCCAAAATAGACAGTTACAGAGGCGACGTCTTTTACGTTTGGGCGGAGTCTCAAGTTAATCCCCCGATGATTATTGAATCCGTCCCGGGTAGAATCTACAAATACAGGACCTATTACCTTTTCAATAAGAAACTCTTAAAGTACAGCATTGTTTCAATCATTTATTACGACAAGAACGGAAATGTTTTAAAGTCGTTTAATTACAACGTTAATTCAAAAGTTGAGGCTTACAAATTTAACTACCCGATAATTCCCGGCAGTGACGAAGAAAAAATTCTAAATGCGTGCATCGGATTCCTCAAAAACAAAACTCCCGCGGTAAAATAAATTTTGTTAAAGATTTTAAAGAAGCCTGTTACTCTCTCGGTATTTTCCACTTTCCCATAAAATTTAAAATCTCATTTCGCCGTTCAAGTAAAAATTTGCTTGGGTGCAAAGGGTTTCTTCTAAGCGGGTTCGGTAAAATTGCCGCTAACATTGCGGATTCGGAGTCATTCAAGTTTAATGCCGATTTCCTAAAATAAAATTGCGCAGCATACTCAACGCCGTAAATGTTTTTGCCCAATTCAATTACGTTCAAATAAATTTCAAGAATTCTTTCTTTACTAAGAAAGGTTTCCAATATTACCGTGTAAAAAGATTCAAACGCTTTTCGCACAAAATTTTTTGACGGTGAAAGGAACATATTCCGTGCCAATTGCTGGGTTACCGTGGAAGCCCCCCGTAAATTTTTGCCGGCGTTGTAATCATTAATTGCCTTTTCTATTTGCTTTAAATCGAAGCCAAAATGCACAAAGAATTTTTGGTCTTCGGAAATAAGAATTGCCTTAATCAGTTTCGGGCTAATATTCTTTAGCCTAACCCACTTATGTCTAATTTCGTACTTGTAGAACGGCGGTAAAGCGTACGTCGCAGATTTAATATTTTGGTAAGCGGTAACGTGAGGGTTCAACCAACGAAAAATATTTATTAAAATTATGCTGTAAATCAAAAATGCGGTGAATAGTTTAAGTAAAAAAACTCCGACTATTTTTAGTTGTTTCATTTTAATTTCCTAATCCCGCTTACTTCAACAATATTAAACCGCTGTAAAAATAAAAACCGAAACAAGAAAAAGAATCATTACGAATAATTTAATTACACGCAAGTGTAAGTCCATTCGTTTAATTATCCAGCCACTTCAAAACCCGCTTGACGGGATAGACATTAAAATGATTATCGTAATAAGGAGACCTTTTGTAAAAGAAGTTCAAACGTGCACGCACGCTTTTCCGAAAGTTTGCGTCCGCAGCAACTTTCTGCAAATACTCTTTACGCAAAAGCGAATCGGAGTCGAACATTCTTTGAGCTATTGGTTCCATTGAATAAATTTCAAAATATTCTTTCCTTTCGAAAATCGGATTAAAAAGCCCCCACTTTACAAAAGAGTCAACGAACTTTGGTTCGAGCAGCCAAGCAATTAAACCGATTGTTCTTTGATTTAACGGGACAATAAAATCTTTTCCGGACGTTTGGATTGTGTCCTTCAATACGTCGTATTGGTAAGAAGGCGAAAACCTCCCTTCGTAAGGATGGCATGGAAAAGAGACATTTTTAAACTTGTAAATTTCTACTTCGGCTTTTAATTTTTTCCCCGCCTGGTGAATTTTAATACCATGTAAACGCATTATTTTTACAATATCTTTGTACTTGTAAGGAATAATGTAAGCACTCGGTAAAAAAACGGAATCGACAACTTTTGAATAATTATAATACGGTACTTTAACGTTGAGATTTTCCTTAGAATACTTTTTAACTTTTGCGTCAAGTAAAGGGCTGTAAACCATTAAAGGTTTTTTACCCATGTAAAGGAAGGTATCGCATTTTTCGGTGAGTTTAAACTTTACCGGATAAGCTTTGTGCTTTTTAAAATATCTGTTAATTGCAAAACTGTCCGTCTCGGCATTCATCCTAAGCAACTCTTTCGGATGTGAATTAACCAAAGTAATCACTGCTTCTAATAATGCTTTGGTGGAATAAACTCTGTCCTTAAACGGTTTGAGCATGTGAGCCTCTATTAAAAGCCCCGGTCTGTTTTGAACCGTTGCGTAACAATTTGAAAATCTCGGTGAGCCGATCCAATCTCGAATACCGTTTCTAAAATCACCTTTAACATAACCCACATAAGGTGAAATTAAAAATCCTTCCTTACGAACAAAATTTTCAATGTAAGGAGAAAAGATTTTTCTAATCCAATTACGTTCTTTCGGGAAAAGAGTTAAGTGTTTATCGATACCGTAAGTAATAGTGTACTGATAATCCGCACCGTCCGTTACGTGTGTATCGATGAAAAAATCCGGTAACCAGTTGGAA
This sequence comes from Melioribacteraceae bacterium, assembly GCA_015486905.1. Classification (GTDB taxonomy): domain Bacteria; phylum Bacteroidota; class Ignavibacteria; order Ignavibacteriales; family Melioribacteraceae; genus WFQV01. The sequence goes on from WFQV01000029.1 coordinate 6,094, forward strand.
TAAAGTTTCAGCCAAGCTCTCATTTCGGGCGTATCGGCTTTTGTGTAATCCCGGTTTAAATTAAAATTCTGTGCCGTTGTACGCCAGCCCATTTCCTTGGGACCATTTTGATTTATTCTATTAAACGGGCTTCGTCTTTCATGACCGTCAACGTTAAAAATGGGAATTACCAACAAGGTAACATTATCGATTAAATTTAATTTCTTCTTTTCAATTAAAATTTCACGCAGCAAAAGCATCGAAGCATCTTTGCCTGCTATTTCACCGGAATGGATCCCGTTTTGAATCATTATTACCGGCGAAGAAGTTTGGCGGACTTTCGCCGGTGTAAATAGTCCACGCTTGTTAACAATCAAACAATAGAGTTTTCTCCCCTGGGGTGATTCACCGAATTCCACAAGTTTCGCAAATGCCGATGCGGAAGCAAGTTTGTTAAAGTAGGAAATAGTTTGTACGTATGTTTCGGTTGAAACAAAACCCGATTTTTCGAAAACCGTTCTCCACGAATCCGATTTCTCTCCTTGAGCAAAAGAATTAACCGTTGAAAAAGTTATTAGAAAAATAAAAGTTAAAAATTTCTTCATCTCTCAATTCACCGAGTTTTATTCTCACTAATTTAATATTAAGACTAAAAATAAAATTAAAAAGATGAAAGTTAAATTCAAATTGATTTCTTAAAAATTCCGAGCGAATTTAATTCGAGAAGGTACATTTGGTTCAACTAAATATTTCGAAGCGAACTATGGTAAAAGGAGTAAGATTTCGTTGTCAGATATTTAGAAATTTCTTGTATTGAAGATTTGCTAAGGAATGAGAACAATGAAATTTTAGAGCCACCCAGCGGACTCGAACCGCTGACCTGCTCATTACGAGTGAGCTGCTCTACCAACTGAGCTAGGGTGGCTTACGAAGAAATTATCTTAATTTCTTTTTGTGTCTGTTCTTACGCAGTCTTTTTTTCCTTTTGTGCGTAGCCATTTTATGGCGTTTTCTTTTTCTACCACAGGGCATAAATTAACCTCCGTTTATTTTGCGTTCAATAAACTTCTTGCGCGTTTTGCAATTTCCGAATTAGGATTTATTTCAATTGCTTTAGTAAAATATTTATCTGCTGTTGCTTTATTTCCAATCGATAAATTGACAATTCCAGTATTAAAATTTGCTATTTGGTGTCTTGGATTTATTTTCAGTCCTTCCTGCATTGCCTTTAGGGCATTGTCCACATCTCCCAATTGATAATAGCAAACTCCCATATCAACCCAAACGTCGGCATCATTAGAGTGGGACTGTAAATACTGTTGATATTTTTTAATTGCTTTGTCGTAAAAGCCGGAATCGTTGAGAAGATGAGCCAATTTCAAAAGAGTTTGGTAATCATTAGGATTTTGTGCTACCGCTTCTTCAAGTTTTTTGATTTCATTTAGCTTTGTTAAATCCGTGTTGTTGTGAAAATTGTTTTCGGTTTTTGTTTTGCTAACGGATTTTGTTAATGAACCTTCCACTTCGGGGGCTTCAAACACACCGCCAACAAATAATAATGCCATCCCCGCCAATAACAAAACAACAATAAGAAGAATGAAAATCGGAGAGTCCAATCTCTTGGGATTGTCTGTATTTGAAGCCATTTCTTATTCGCCCTCTTTGGATTTTTGAAGTTCTTTCATTCCCCTATTAACAGCGTTTTTGAAATCCTTTGAAAATTTAAAAACGGGTACGAAATGCTCTTCGACAAAAACTTTCTCCCCGGTTTTGGGATTACGGGCATAACGGGCATTTTTCTTTTTTACTTTGTAACTTCCAAAGCCCCTGATTTCAATGCCTTTACCTTCTCTTAAAAATTGAATAACGGTACTTAAAAATCCTTCTATTATTGCTTCCGTCTCAAGTTTTGTTAAACCTGTTCCGGCAGCAATCCTTTCAACTATGTCGGCTTTTGTCATATTATTTACCCATATTAATTTAATAAAGCCTCAAAATATATTAAAAAGGGAAATAAATTCAAATTTTTATTCTTCTATTTCATTAAAATTAAACAACTTACGGTACAAGTTTAAAATCGGTGGCAAAAAATAAAAATTAGAAAGGAGAAACAAGAAATCCGTATTCGCCCTCGCTACGCTTGCCTGTCCCGCATTTGCGGGGGCTACGCCGTAACAGGTTGGATGAATTGATGATTGTTCTTTTATTTTTTTCTTAGAGGTTGAGGTTGAGACTTGTTACGGATTACCGAAAAACAAAGCGCACAAAATGATTTTAACAAAGCTCCACATGAGCGACATTTAATTAACCCCGAGCTTCAGCTCGGGGGTAGGGTGAAGAAAAACGCTAAAGTGTTTTGGCGCGATTTTTGGTTTTGCTCGTTTGGAGAAGATAAAAATCGTGACAAAACGTTCAACGGAGAAAAACCACTAAATTTAAACTTGTGCCCAATTTACCCCACTGTCTCATTTTAATACTGTGTCTCTTTACGTTACTAAGTTTTTCCCCAAAAACATTCTTTTTCACTTAATAATCAAATTGGCACACAAATTGTGACTTTCAAGTGATTTTTTTTAACGGGAGGAAAAAAATGAGTCTTTTAGCTATTGTTTATCAAAGTTTGTTGGTTTTTGCAGGTCTCTTTGTAATTATTTTAACAGTCTCTTACGTCTCATACAAGATCAAGCAAAAATCTAATCCTACACCCTTACGGGAATCGGTGCATGAACTTCAGCCGGTGTTTGCAGGGAAATCAAAACCTAATATTCCGCGAAATCCTTATTTAAATCAAGACCTTAATTCCCAGTTTGTTTCGAACAATGCCAGGAAGATAGAGAAGTCTCGTTCAAAAGATATTGGCAATACACATAAATTAGCCCGGTACACAAAAATTGACGTACTTTACGAAGATACTTCTAACGAAACCGAGACACAAAATTACGGAAGGCATTCAAGCGGATATTATTCGCAAAAGACAAGGGTAGCACTTCATTATGATGATTTCCCAAAAAGGAAGCACGAACATAGCTTGGACGGTTACGATATTCTTAACTATTATGATGAAGAAAACGGTCAGCAGTTCTATCCATTTAGAACAAAATTTTAAAGGCTGAAAATTTATTAAAAACCCCGCAATGATTCGGGGTTTTTTTTTAACGAAAAAAAACATTTTACTTGAGGATTCTAATGAAAAATGTTATATTAAGAAAAAAAAATCGGGTTAAAAAGTGGATTTAGTTAATATAGTTTATAGAAGTTTAATTTACTTCGGAATTTTAGCACTGGTTGTTATTATCGGCTCTTACATTTCTTACCGCATCAGAAGAAAAGTAACCGGACAAAAATTTGCTTACGAGGAAGAGATAGAAAAGAAAAAGAAAGAAGAGGAAAAGAAATTAGCGGAACAGAAAGCCAAAAGGGAAAAAGAACAACAGCTGAAAAAAGCTATAGAAAAACGAGCAAAGCGGCCGGTTATTCACACCAAAGCACAAAAGAACGTAGAAATTAAAAAGCGATTTAAGGAAGAACCTATTGAACAAAGAAGGGAAAAAATCAAAAAAAGATCAATCACGAAAACTTTTACCCGAAAGAAACGTTTGGAAGTAGTAAATCCGGCTTCTTACGCGCCGCGGGCGGAAATTTCGGAAAGCAAAGCCCCCGCAGCATTACCCTCAAAAACAACTGCAGAAATACCGAGGACAAGGAAAACCAAAGATACGCTTCCTCCGAAAAAAAAGAAACTTCACTCCCTCGACGAGAATGTGCTTGAAAAATACGCCGAGAACGAGGACGAAGGTTTATTCACCATCAAAGTAAAAAAATCGGACGACAAGTAACCCTACTATTTTTTCGGCAGTCTCTCTAAATAAGAGCTGTTGCTCAAAACCGCGAAAGTGTTTTTCTCTTTCAATTCGTCCAAGTTGAAACTATTCATATAGCTCATTGCCGAACGGAGTCCGTCCGAAATTGCATTGATTACATTTACAACGTGCCCTTTGTAAGGAATCATTGTTTCTTCACCTTCAATGAATTCGTTTTTCATCTTAACACCGAATGATGCCGAGCCCCGGTATTTTTTCCACAATTGGTCATTGTATTTAATAACCTCTCCCGGCGCTTCAAATGTCCCGGCTAACATTCTGCCCAACATTACCGCATCGGCACCGAGAGCTAACGCTTTAGCAACATCACCCGGATTTTTAATACCGCCGTCGGCAATCAGCTCAATCTTTAATCCTTCCTTTTGCTTTGCGAAATAGACGTCCAATATCGAGGATACCTGCCCGATTCCAATGCCGGTTTGAATGGATGTTGTACAAACGCTTCCGCCTCCTATTCCGATTCTTACCGCATCGGCACCTGAGTTTTCCAAATCCCTTAAAGTTGAACCGCAAGCAATATTTCCTACAATAACTTTTGCGTTGTACTTTTTCTTGATTTCTTCGCACTTGCTTAAAACCTTAGTATTATTGGCGTTTGCCGTGTCGATGCAAATAATCATTCCCTGCGAAGACAATTTTTCAATTATTCTTTCCTCGGTATTAACCCCAACCGAAACAGCGTGTACACCTTCGGTACCTTCCTCGGCGGAAAGAAGTTTTTCCAATGAGGAATCGAAACGGTTAAGAACGCCCAAGCAGCCTAACTTGTCCAGTTCGTTTGACATCTCAATTCCGGTAACGGTGTCCATTGGACTCGAAATAACAGGGAGTGCAAGCTCCCTCTCCAAAAAAATTGTTTGTGTATTTGCCTCTGTTCTGCTTTTAATCCCGGAAATTTCTGTTGGGATTAAACTAATGTCGTCAAAAGTTAAAGAAAGGAAATATTCGTTCAGCTCTTCACGGGAATAAATTTTCATTTTAAACTCCTTTAGTTAAATTGAATTTTCAATTTCGTTTAAGAGATTGTTCATTTTTTGAACTATTGCCAAAACCGGTTGTTGTGAACTCATATCCACTCCGGCATCTTTCAAAATATCAATGGAATACTTCGAACTACCTGCTTTTAAAAATTTCAAATAACGTTCCGAGGCAGTTTTGCCGTTTTTAAGAATATTGGAAGATAGCGCTTCCGAAGCAGCAAATCCCGTTGCATATTGATAAACATAAAAGTCGTAATAAAAATGTGGCACACGTGCCCAGGTGTAAGTTTCTTCTTCATCCGTTACCATTGAACCGCCCCAATATTTTTGGTAAAGGCTACCGTAAAGCTTGCAGAGCAAATCGGGTGTAAGAGCTTCTCCGTTTAAGAATTTTTCGTGAGTTGCTTTTTCAAATTCCGCAAAGCGTGTTTGGCGATAAAAAGTTGTAACCGCATTCAGTAAAAATTTTTCGGTTAGAAACAACTTCTCTTCTTTATTCGCAGAATTTTGTAACAAATAATTTAATAGTAACGCTTCATTGGTTGTAGAGGCTATTTCAGCCAAGAAGATTGTGTAATCCGCATAAGGGTAAGGCTGATTTTCAATCGTGTAGTAAGAATGCATACAATGCCCCATTTCGTGTGCAAGAGTAAAAACGTCGTTCAAATCGCTGTTCCAATTTAAAAGCACGTAGGGGTGAATACCGTAAGTAGTGCCGGAAGAATAAGCTCCGCTGCGCTTGTGCGGTGTTTCGTAAACGTCTAACCACCTGTTGGAAAATGCAAACTTGATTTGTTTAAGATACTCATCACCTAAGGGACTTAATGCCTCAAGGACGATTTTTTTTGCTTCCTCGAAAGAATATTTTTTTTGAGAAGCAGGAAACAACGTAACGTAAGAATCGTAAGGGTGAAGCTCTTTCAATCCAAGGATCTTTTTCTTTAAGCCGGCCCAACGCTGCAAAGGTGCAAGGTTTTCGTTAACGGATTTAATAAGGTTCTCGTAAATTTCAACCGGAATATTATTCGGGTAAAGTGCGGCTTCGAGCGTTGAATTGTATTTCCTTGCCTTCGCCTTAAAATAAGATGCTTTAATACTCCCGTTGAACAATGCACCAAAAGTGTTCTTGTGTTCAACGATAGGTTTGTAAAACGCTTTGTAAACACGCCGGCGGTATTCACGGTTAGAAGAAAAAAGAGCCGACTGGTACCGTCCGTGTGAAAGTTGTACGGGTTTGCCGTCTTCACCTTCGACAGTTGGAAATTGTAAATCGGCATTTTCCAATAAACTGAAAGCATCGTAAGGAACTGAGGTAACCGGCGAAGCCATTGCCATTAATTTTTCTTTTTCTTTGTCTAACGTGTGCGGCTTCATTCGAAGGACATCATCGAAGAAATGTTTGTAGATTTTTAATTCCTCTTTTTCATTGAAAAAAGAATTTAGCTTCCCTTGAGAAATCTCTAAAATTTCAGGAATAACGAAGGAACTTTTCTCGGAGATCAAAGCATGCAAATTTACAGTTCTGTCGTAACGCCCTTGTGCTTCCGCATCGGTTAAGTCTAAGTCCTTTGAAAGCATCGCATAAAGGAAAACCTTGCCCAATTTAATTCCTATTTCCTCATCTGTTTTTAAGCATTTGTACAAGGTCTCTGCGCTCTCGCTCAATCTCCCTTCGAATTCGGAAATTTTTTCTTTGTTTTCCGAAAGGTAACGATAGTCCTTTTCCCATTCTTCCGCACTTGAATAAATATCTTTTAGATTCCATTTGTATTGAGCTTCAATTTTGTCCCTTGAAAGGAGACCGCCGCCTGATTTAATGATGTTCGAATATTTGTCAATAAAGTTTTTTGTCAATCGCATTTTTATCCTTCGGTTAATTAATTTTCAAAACAAACGAGTAAAAATATTTTAAAGGTGTGTTAATCGCAAAAGGTTAATATCCAAGATTCTCAAGCCGGCAATCCCCGTTTACTCCAAACTGGCATTCACGGCAATGGTTCTTATTCTTGGGAAATATTCTTGATTGAATATTGTTAATATTCTGAATCAACTGCCTTTTGTATTGTTCAATAATTGAACTTTCTAATAATTGAATGATTGTTTCTTCGGGTTTCCTAACAAAAAGGAGCCGGAGTTCAATTGGTTTGGGAGAAGAGAAATATTTGTTAACTAAAAAAGCATAAAAGAATAATTGCTGTTTGTAATGTTCAAATTTTTCTTTCCCTTCTCCTTTATCGAGCGAGTCTGTTTTGTAATCAACAATAATAAATTTTTCTTTCGTAAAAATTAGTTTGTCCAATATGCCGAATAGGAAATAATCATTTTGCCGCAAGTAAATTTGAAATTCGTTTTTGTAATCATCGTAATTGCGGAGGGATTTGAATTCATTGGAATTCTTAAACCCTCTTACAACTTGCACAATTTCTTCAACCGTTTCGGTGTTTTCCGGGATGGGAAAATCTTCCGCTTCCAAACTTTTCTTTACGAATTCCGAAAGCTCATTTTCTTGAATATCTTTCTCTAAAATTCTGTGAATAATACTCCCCTTAACATTCTGCGGAATGTCCTTTGTTTCTTCCGCTTCATCTTCCGCATCGAAAAAGATTTTTCCCTCCCTTAAAAGTTTTTCAAGTTTGGCGTAGCCCAATTCGTAAATCAACTTGTATTTGAATGGACACTGCTCATAAGTAGCTATTCTTGTTGCGGAAAAAATTTCATTCTTCGGAATGTCAGAAAGTTCGTACGAGTAATTTTTTAATTTTGCCTGAAATTCTTTACCGTTCGATTCCGCACTTACACCGGTCATCGTTTCTTTAACAATAGGAATGCCGAAAGAAATTTGACGGGTGAAAATAGAATGCTTGTCCCGGTCGAATTTCATAAAATCCAAATTACCGCTTAGCTCAATTCTCTCGGCAACGTCTTTTATCCCCAAGCCATTAACCGTAAGCGCCCAAAAAGAATTTATTTCCGGTTTACTCATTTTTGAAATGCTAAGAAAAAGATAATCTCTTGCGCGAGTCGTAGCCACATAAAACAGTCTCTTGTTTTCGGCAAGCTCTTTCCTTTTCAAATAATAATTGTACAAACCGACAATTGGAGCAACTTTGTAATCTTC
>WFQV01000030.1 GCA_015486905.1 Melioribacteraceae bacterium
ACCAACTCATCCGGCCATTTTGATAAATTGGAGATGATGCGGTGTTTTACCTTTTTGCCTTCACGGTAGTTCTCCATAAGGACAACGGATGTGTAGGTTTTGGTCTTAGTTTTCTTATGTATCTTTTGAATAAACATCTTGGCTACTAAAATACTACATTACAATCAAAATAGCATGTAAAATATTAAATAATATATGTTATTCTTAGCCATACTTTTTTGAGCGTAAAAAGTTTCTGCCCCTTACCTACATTGACTTTTTCGCATTTTGCCCTCTGTTTTTTTTTCGGAACTTCCGTTAGAACAATGAGTCTAAAGCCCTGTGAAGCTTGTTGTCTTTTTCAACCGTCGGATGAATCCGACAGCAATGCTGGATAGAACCCAAGGGAATGAGGATTTTTTCACTGTCATTTCAACTGAACGAAGCATGGTTAGTCGTGCCTTAGCGTACTCCACAACCTTCGACCTTCTTCATCAATGAATATCCATTTGTCCACTCATCCAAAATGCCGTCGGGAGACGGGGAGTTGAAAAATTAGAACTTTTAACTACGCCAAACATTTCGATGAATTGCTTTACTTCAATACCTTCGGCATCGAGGATCTGTTTTTCTTTACTCTTGTTCTTGCATTGTTGGACAAATGGATGGTTGGATAGTTCACCTTTCCTCGCATTTTACCGGGTGAGTTTCTCAATACACACCAATAATCAGCACTCCCTTCTTGAAGAAAGGGCAGGTTGGGAAAAATGGAAGCGAAAAATAGTAACAAAACGCTCAAGAGGAAAAGACAAGCTAATTTTTATTGCCACCAAATTTAAACTTGTACTATTTTAAATAAAAGCAACTTACTTTCCGAAACCGGAGCGGACAATTTTTATTTTAAAAAATTATTTAATATTTTGTTTTTCAAATTAGAAGATGTAAATAACAACGGAGAAGAAATGGGAGACACAATTAAGCTTTCGATTAAATTACCCGTCAGTCCGCGCGAACTTTACGAATCTTGGCTGGATGCGGAAAAACACACGGCTTTTACAGGCTCGAAGGCAGACATTGAGAGAAAGGTTGGCAGTAAATTTACTGCGGGCGACGGATACATTACAGGAGAAAATTTAAAACTTTTCAGATTTAATAGAATAATCCAAAGCTGGCGTACTACCGATTTCCCCGAAGACGCCGATGACTCAACGGTCACGATTGAATTGGAGAAAATCAAAGAAGGAACAAAATTAACGATTGTTCACGAAAATCTCCCCGATGGCGAAGGCAAAAAATATCGCCAGGATTGGCGTGAACATTATTTCAAACCGATGAAGGACTATTTTTCCAAAGATAAATCAAGTGAATAGTACCGAGAAAAGCGAACAGAAAAAATTACTTACAGCCCTTTTAATTCCGGCTCTTTTTGTAATTCTTATTCTCAATATTCAACTAATCGAAGTCTTCTTTAATTTGAACCTTGTCTTTTTAGGGGTGCTTCCCCGTACCTTGAGGGGGGTGAAAGGGATTTTTTTTGGACCGCTCATTCACGGTGGATTTAATCATCTTTTTTCCAATTCAATCCCATTGCTATTGCTCGGCACAGCCGTAGCTTACTTTTATCCCAAATCCTCAAACAAAGTGTTTGCGCTGCTCTACTTTGTACCAAGCATTCTTGTTTGGATTTTTGCCCGTCAGGCTTACCACATCGGTTCAAGCGGAATTGTTTACGGGCTCGGTTCGTTTCTGTTCTTTAGCGGTGTTGTACGGCGGGACACGCGTGCGATTGTCGTTTCACTGCTTGTCGTTTTCCTTTACGGCGGTTTAATCTGGGGGATATTCCCTCTCGACCCGAGAATATCTTTTGAAGCTCATTTTTTCGGATTGCTAACTGGCTTTTTGCTTGCATTTGTTTTCCGCAAACAAGACCCGTACAAAAGGTACGATTGGGAAGACGAGGAAGAAGACTGGGATAAAAACGATTTGGAAATAAAATATTTTAAGCGCTCAATTATTTCGCCGGGAAAATGAAAACAGCAGTTAAAAATAATTTGTGGTTAAGCATTAGAATCTTATCTCTCCTTTTGCGAAAGTTTCAAAACCGGCAACAAATAAAAGCGCTGAACAACAGCTCATCCGAGACGGTTAAGAAAATCGGGAAGGCGGTTCGATTTTCGCTAAATAAAAATTTTTCACCGGAAGAAAAGGAAGCAATAAAAAGAATAGAAAGCATCAGAAAAGAATATTTAACTTCCGAACGAGAGATACACCGCTGGGACCCCGAGGGCAATGCGGAAGGGAAAGAAAAACTTTCCACAGTTACAAAATACGGCAGCCGCTCGGAATTTTGGGACACTCTTTTATTTCAACTCGTAAGAAATTTAAAACCGTTAACCTCCGTTGAAATAGGAACGTGTGTAGGAATTTCAGCAGCTTATCTCGGGCTTGCACAGAAGTTAAACGGAGAAGGCAAGTTAACTACATTGGAAGGCTCTCCGTACCGTTCCGAAATTGCAAGGGAGACTTTTCAAAAAGTTCAAGCTAATGTAAATATTGCGGTTGGCAAATTCGATGTTACACTGCGTCAAATTTTGGATAATACCGAACCAATCGATTTTGCTTTCATTGACGGCAACCACCGCTTTGCACCGACGGTTGATTACTTTAAAGCTTTACTGCCTCGTTTGGCAACCGAGAGCGTCTTGGTTTTCGATGACATCAACTATTCTCCCGAAATGCAGCGTGCATGGAAAAAAATTAAAGTTCACCCATTTGTTAATGCCTCAATAGATTTATTCGTTTTCGGAATCGTCGTAGTAAACTCCGAGACAACAACAAAAGAAGGTTACAAACTCAGCATTTTAAAATTCTAAAAATCTTTCACATTACAAACTGCAAGCAACCCGTTCTACGGAAATATGCGGTAGTGACGCACAGTTTGTACTCAAATAAATTCGGGGAAAGAAACGAAATTTAATTTTGTTTCTGCTACCTTTTGTGTTCCTGCATTTACCTTTGAAACAACATAGGCTTCAGGCGGTGAATATTTTGATATGAAACTATGAAGAGATTTTCCTATCTTGGGACTTGTCTTTACTTCAACAGGAATCCCGCCTCTGATAAAGTCAATCTCCGCTCCGGATTTTGTTCTCCAATAGTTCGGTTTTTCACCCTTTTTTAGAAACTCCGAAAAAACAAGATTTTCGTACATTACACCGCTGTCCGTTCTTTCCGTAGAGAAATTATTTATTATTGCATTTCTTAACCCCAAATCAACAAAATAGATTTTCGGATTTTTGACTAACTCGCTTCTCGGATTCTTGCTGAAAGGGGAACAGCGCTGAACGATGTACAACGCTTCCAAAATATTAAGAACTTCTTTTAACCGCTTAAAACCAAAGCCCGTTGCATTACACAGCTCGGTGTAATTAATTAAATTCCCGGTTTGCAGAGAAAGTGATTTTATTAACTTTATCAACTTGTCCGAATTACCCAAACCGAAAAGGTTTTTAACCTCGCGGAGTAAAAGTGTGTTGTAAATATTTTCTAATGCCATTAGTTTTTCATCTTTGTTTTCCGAGAGTACAACCCGCGGGTAACCGCCGTAAATGATAAATTCGTCGACATATTTTTGTAAACGTTTAAGAACGAACCCTCCGAACTTTCTCCGCTTGTAAAGCTCGAACAATTTAAACTCCTTAGCGCGTAAATATTCTTCAAAACTAAACGGTAGTAATTCAAAAATAAAAATACGTCCCACCAAGTATTTCAAACTCCGTACCGAAACTTCTGCGGAAGCTGAACCTGAAATGAAAAGTTTCACATCGGTGTTGTCGTAGATATATTTCAACTGTTTCCCGCTCTCCTCTGCGTACTGGATTTCGTCGATGAAAACGTAATCGAAACCCTTAACATAAAGCTCGACGAAAGATTTTACATCATTCCTAAAAACATCGAGAACTTCAACATCCTCCAAGGTTACAATATTAACATTAGACAAATTTTCAAACAACCTTTTAATCATCGTTGTTTTGCCCGATTGCCTCGGACCAATCACGGCAATTATTTCTTTTTTGGAAAGATATCTTTTAATTACCCCTTCCAATGTTCTTTCTACATACACAATAAACCCATTATTATTAATTTATTTGTCATTTTAATTACAAAATTAATTAGAATATCCCGAGTCTCAAAGAGGCAAATCCCAAAATATTATTAATAAATACCAATCTGCGGAAAGATTGAGTACAAGTTTAAATTTGGTGGCAAAAAAATTAGCTCGTCTTTTCCTTTTGAGCGTTTTGTTACTATTTTTTGCTTTCCATATTTTTCCCAACCCACCCTTTCCCTCTCTTCCCGACCTGCCTGCCGGCAGGCAGGGTAGGCATGGCTGGAAAGAGGGAGGGCTGATTCTTGGTGTGTGTTGAGAACCTCTCCCTGCAGAATGCTGGGAAAGCAATCTGTAGCTTTACCAAGCGGTTACTAAAATAAACAACAGATTTCCACACCCCGCCAACAGGGGGTCCCACAAAATATTATTTGAAAAATTAAATTGTACTCTTGAAATTTTGCCTCCGATTTTGAGCATGTTTCCAAATAAATAAAATCCGTTTTCCGAAATAAGGAATTCTCTTTCCTTTTGTTGCAAATTAAAGTTTAATGTGTTAACTTGCTTAAGTTCAAACGGCAAATGTACAGTTCACCATTCTCCCGAAATATTCTATTTTTCCTCAGGCTGAAAAATAAGATTTGTAAATAAAATTGCTCACGGAGAGAAAATGAAAATTAGAGGCAAAGTACTTCTAACCACTTTTATTTTGCTTCTTTATTTAGCCGGATTTACTCCTGCGCAGGAAGCCCCTTTCCGATTCAAACATTACTCAATAGAGGAAGGGCTTTCGGAGGTAAACGCTCGTTGCATTGTTCGTGATAGATACGGGTTTTTGTGGATAGGCACACAGGACGGACTTAACAGATACGACGGTTACGATTTTACGGTCTTTCGTCATAGCGAAAACGATTCATGTTCAATTGCAGATAATTTTATTTCCGCTTTGTTAAAAGACGATTCGGGCAGACTTTGGATAGGCACGAGAAAAGGGCTTTCCGTTTTTTATCCAGCTAAGGGAAAGTTTGAAAATTACTTCTGCGCAAAAAATAAAAGCGGGAATGAAATAGGGGGTGGAATAAGTGCTATTTATCAGGACAGTGATTCGATAATTTGGATTGGCTTTGAAAACGGTAAGGTAATAAAGTTCGATAAAAACAAAGACAGGCTTAATGAATTTTGGAACAAGAAAGAAGATACGTTCGGATTCAGCCGGAGCGGCATTAATTCTATTTATGAAGATTCGCGCGGAATCTTATGGTTTGCTACCTCGGGTAGAGGACTATTTGCTTTTAACAAAGTCAATGGCAAATGGGAAAATTTTCGCTACAAAATTGAAACCGGAAATTCATACTACGATGTGCTCTTTGCTCTTACGGAAGATTCCAAAGGCAATATAATTATCGGCTCGTTCAAGGGACTTTTGGTTTACAATCCGAATAGCGGTGAATTCCTGAATTATTTTGTAATTAAGAACAATAACCGCTTCCTCAAATTAAAGACCGATATTCTTAATGGTGTTCACGTACACTCTCTTTACAAAGATAAGAACGGCAATCTTTGGGTAGGCACATTGTTAGAAGGATTGTTCTTCCTAAAAAGGGGTGAAACCCGTTTTGTTAATTACAAAAGCGACCCGACCAATCCGTTCAGTATTAGCAACAATAACATTTTCGATTTTTACGAAAGTGGCGGAATATTGTGGATAGGTACCGGCAAAGGCGGAATAAACAAATTAGACAGGAGGAAAAAATATTTTGCTAATATTAATCAATTAACTCACGGCATTTCCAACAACAGCATTGGTGCCGTTTTGGAAGATAGCAGAGGTAATCTGTGGATAGGAACGGATATGGGGCTGAACAAAATTGATGCTGTCACAAAGGAAATTACACAATTTTTTCATTCGCGGGATGATGAATATTCTTTGAGCAATAATAAAATTACAGCACTTGCGGAAGATAAATCCGGAAATATCTGGATCGGAACTCAGTTCGGTTTGAATAAATTCGACCCAGCCGAAAATAAATTTTTCAGATTTGTTCATAATACTTCGGTACCCGGAAATCTTCCTTTTAATTTCATTCGCTATATTTATTGCGACAGCAAAGGAAACGTCTGGTTAGCTACCTCCGGCGGCGGATTGATAAAATTTGTTCCCGAGAAAAAATTGTTCACTCAATATAAAGTTAATCCCTCCAACCATGCCTCTATTAACGATAATAAAGTAACTCATATTAGGCAAGACGGACAAGGTGTTTTGTGGATTTGCACACATTCGGCGCTTAGCAAATTTTACACCGATAAGGAAATATTTGAAAACATCTATTTTAAAAAAGGCGAAGAAGGGATGGCTAACTTTTTATGCTCTTTCGAAGATAACGAAGGCATCGTTTGGATTGGCGCCGAAGACGGACTGATTAAATATAATCCGAGCACCGGTCAATATCGGCTTTATACGGAGAGGGACGGACTGTTAGGTCGCGAAATCTATTCGGTTCTGCCCGATTCCAAAAATAATTTGTGGATGAACTCTTTACAGGGAATAACCAAATTCGACAAAAAAAATGATAAGTTTGTTAATTACGGTACAAAGGACGGAATCGCCTGCAGGGAGTTTAATGTTAGCGCTTTTTTTAAAAGCAAAAGCGGAATCATTTATCTTGGCAGCGTTAACGGTGTTACTTATTTTAATCCCGATAGCATTAAACCCAAAATGAAAATTCCCAAAGTTGCTATCTCCGATTTCAGAGTATTTGACAAACCCTTGAAAAAGTACAAGGTTTACACTGACGGAGAGGAAATTACTTTAAGCTATTCGCAAAATTTCATTTCTCTTAATTTTTCTGCACTTGATTTTACGAAACCGTATTTAAATCAATATACCTACAAACTCGAGGGGGTCGATAACAACTGGATATATTCCGGCAGTAGGAGATATGCCTCTTACACAAACTTAGAACCGGGGAGATATGTTTTTAAGGTAAAAGCATTCGATAACGATATCATCTCCGAAGCAAGTTATTCTTCTCTAATAATAAATATTGAGCCTCTCTTTTGGCAAACCTGGCAATTTAAAATTATTCCTCTTCTGTTACTTGCGTTAATTATCGGATTCTTCATTTTTGTTAAAATAAGAAGCATGATTGCAATGGAGCGGTTGCGGGTTAAAATTGCAAGCGATTTGCACGACGAAGTGGGAGCCTCGCTCTCGAAAATTTCTTTAAACGCCGGCATGCTTCCTTACGAAACAAAACATGCAGCGGTAAAAAGTCGCGGCGAAAAATTAATATCTCTTTCCCAAGAAGTTATTTCCACTATGAGCGATATTGTTTGGTCAATTGATGCAAGGAACGATAAAAGCGTTAATTTGATTGACAGAATGAAAAACTTTGCCCTCGGTTTTGCCGAGGAAAAACAAATTGAGTTGAATATTAAAATAAGTTGTTCTTTCCCGAACAGAAAAATCGGGATTGAGTTCAGACAAAATGTTTATTTGATTTTTAAAGAAGCGTTCAACAACGCCGTTAAATATTCCGGCTCTTCAAAATTTGACTTCGAAGTCCTTTTCGAAGGGAAAAAATTCGAGCTGACATTAAGCGACAACGGAACGGGCTTGCCAGTAGATAGTAAACTTCGTGGAAACGGTCTGCGCAATATGAAAATGAGAGCCGAGAGAATAAATGCCGACTTGCAATTTATTAACTCCAAGGGACTTACGGTTCGGCTTATTGCTGAAGTTAATTAATCACATTCTTATGTAGTTGTTTTGAGTTATTCAATTTCGTATTTAGCGGATATGATTTCCTTAGGAATAATAGAAGACAATAAAGAAATCCGAAGTTCTCTCGTCGAGTTTCTTAGAATTCAACCGAACATCCTCTTCGAAGCAGAAGCGGAATCGGTGGAGGAATTCCTTAAGCTAAAAGAAACCGAATTAAATCTTGACATTCTCTTGCTCGATATTGAACTTCCAGGAATTTCGGGAATAAACGGAATTAAATTCATTAAGGAAAAATTTCCGGACATTGAAATAATAATTCTTACTATTTACGAAGACTTCGATAAAATCTTTAGCGCCCTTAAAGCAGGTGCTTCGGGATATTTGTTAAAATCCGATACTTTTGATAAGATTAAATATGCAATCGAAGAGACTTACAAGGGCGGCGCAATGATGTCTCCCATTATTGCAAGGCACATAATCGAACATTTTAATAAAAACAAGCCTAAAAGAAAAAAATCCGTTTTGACGGAAAGAGAACACCAGGTAGTTTCTTATTTATTGGACGGATTTACTTACAATAAAATTGCTTCCTCGCTCGGAATGTCAGTGAACACCGTACGTTTTCATATTAAAAACATTTACCATAAACTTCATATCAGTTCGAGGGCGGAATTAATGAGCAGGGAATTTAATAAATAATAGTAATAAGAATTTTTTAACCCCTCTAAGAATTTTCTAAATTTGCTTGACATTAAAACGTACGTACGTTATTTTGTACATTAAAATAATTTCGGAGAGTAAAAAATGAATACCACAACTGCAACTGAAGCAAGGTACAATTTTTTCAAATTGTTAAAAAAAACCGTTAACGGTCATTTGCAGACAAGAATTACAACCAAAGACGGCTCGGCTATTTTACTTTCCGAAGACGATTATTTAAGTCTTTTGGAAACAGCGGAACTTTTATCCATTCCCGGATTAAAGGAATCTATTAAAAAAGCCGATAAGGAGATTGAAAAAGGTGAACTGTATTCTTTTGAAGAAATTTTCGGCTAAACATTGGAATACAAAATTCTTTTTACAAAGCAAGCCGCAAAGGACGTAAAACTTCTAACCGATAATGAAAAGAAGAAATTAAAAGCAATTCTTACAGAAATTATTGCCTCTAATCCTTACCAAGGTAAAAAACTTGTTGGAGAACTAAAAGGAAATTATTCCTACCGACTCAACATTAAAGACCGAATAATTTACAGTATTGATGAGAAAACAAAGACGGTTTTCATTAAAAGGACAAGAACTCACTACGGAAAATGAGACCTACCTATTTAAGTATTACGGTCCCGAATTCTCCAAGGCAACTTTTTTCCACGCAGAGGGCGCAAAGGATTTTCGCTAAGAACGCAACAAATTCATTCCCAACTTTTTTCAAGACGAGCCACAATTCAACATTAAAAATTCACAATTAAAAACTCATAATTTCGGTTTGTAGTAAAAAGGAGGTAATACCTACATACTAATGTTGTTGTATTAATCTCTTCCCTTACGTATTTAGCAATTAATCGTTTCAACATTTTAACAATTCAGGGAGGAAAAATTATGCTATCACTTAAACAAAATAAGGGTAACAAAGTAAGAAACATGTCGGTGCTTTTTATTCTTTTTTTACAAAGTTTGGTCTTTGCCCAAACAACTTGGTTTGTATCGCCAAATGGTAATAATACAAACGGAAGTAGCTGGGCGACGGCTTATAATAGCATCCAGGATGCAGTTGACGCTGCAAGTACAGGTGATGATATTCTTGTAGGATATAACCCGGCTGCTACAACGACTTACACATTAACGGCTGAAATTGATATTGAAAACAAAGCTGTAAGAATTACATCCGCCAGAGACGGTACCGACAACACTTATGCCACCGCAGTTTACAATTCTGTTAGGTGTGTCCTTGACGGTAACAATTCTGTCAGAATATTTAATATTACAGGTACCGTGGGAACAACGGATAACAGAGTAATACGAGGTTTTAAAATGATTAACGGGAATGCCGCTTCATCTTACGGAGGCGGGGCTATTCGTTGTACGGGTGCTTTGACCATTACAAATAATAGGTTCGCTTATAATTACGGATCAAAAAGCGGACCGAGTATTGGCGGTGCTATTGCACACGGTGGAACAGGATGCATTATTACGAATAATTTATTTTATGAAAATATTGCAACCAGTACAAGTACTACAAGTTATACGGGAGACGGCGGAGCTATTAAAGGAGGGGAATCCAGCGTAATAACGCGAAATATCTTCAAACAAAATGCTTGTTCCGAAAATCAGTCCACATCCTTAACAGGCAGCCACGGCGGAGCAATTTTTGCCGCCGCAAACTGTACGATTACAAATAACGTTTTTGACGGCAATTACACATGTGGGCAGGATTACGGGACGGGAACCCCCTTGGACTACGGCGAAGTGATTTATGCCTACGATGAAACAGTTACAATTAAAAATAACGTTTTTATTAATCATAATAAAACTGGCGGCGGGGTTTATGCTATTGACAAAGCACAAGCAACTCCGAAAGTGGAAGCATTAAATTGTCTCTTTTTTAACAATTCGGGAAACGGCAGCGATTACGTCACGCTTACAAATTGCATTACTGCAAAAGACCCGAAATTCGAAAATCCCGCTGGAAACGATTACCACCTTCAGTCCATATCGCCTTGCATTGACGTTGGGTATTTATCAAGCACCGATATACCCGAGGGCGGCGAAACTATAATCGATATTGGAGCTTACGAATATGTTAAAACCGACCAAATTGCTCCCGCTTGTGATAACAGTTGGGCGGGTAATTTTAATACAGGTTACGCTTTTGCAGCTCTGGCACAAGCAGGGAACGGTTCTACGATAACAGTTCAACCACACTTGGACGATCCCCCGAATTTCCCGGCAAATTACGCGCATATCGGCAAATATTGGGATATCAGTTCTGTCGTGGGAGATAACGTTAAAATACGACTGTATTATAATGCCGAAGCAAAATCTCAATTTATTGGTACGAGAAAAATTTATCACTATAACACCACAACTACGAGTTGGGAAGAACTTCCTACCGAAGCGGAAGTGGCTGTTGACGCTTCTTATTATGTTGAAACAACAAATTATTACGCCGGCTTTTCGAATGTAACTGTCGGGGATCTGGATAATGCTTTACCCGTTGAATTAACATCGTTTACGGCAAATCTTTTAGATAATTGCGTTATTTTAACTTGGCAAACCGCTACTGAGGTTAATAATTACGGGTTTCAAGTTGAAAGGCAAAAGGCAGAAGTAAAAAGTAATTGGGGATTACTCGGTTTTGTTGAGGGCTCAGGCAACAGTAACTCTCCGAAAGAATATTCGTTTAATGACATGAATGTTACTTCGGGCAAATATTTCTACAGATTGAAACAGATTGACACAGACGGTTCTTTCACATATTCCAAAACAGTTGAAGTTAATATTAACACGCCGGCTAAATTCGAATTGTTTCAAAATTACCCGAATCCGATTCCCGCCAATGGCGGGACAGGTAATCCTACGACAACAATAAAATATAGTATTCCATTTGTCATTTCGAATCCGAGCGAAGCGAGTGGTGAGAAATCTCATGGGCTTTCTCCCTCCGGTCGAAATGACATTGCTAATGTAACTTTGAAAGTTTACGACGTGCTCGGACGCGAAGTTTCAACTCTTGTAAACAAAGTCCAATCACCCGGAAATTATTCCGTTAAATTCAATGCGAATAATCTACCGAGTGGAATTTATTTCTACACTTTACGAAAGGGGAGCTTTTCTTCCACGAGAAAGATGATTTTTATTAAATAATATTTTGTGACAATATCTTGACTCCTCGAACGGAAATAATTACTTCGATTAATAAATAAAAATAACTCCGGTTTTAATTTTGGAGAGGTCGAACTTTGTGTTAACTTTTCTCTCCGTATTCTTGGTTGTTTTATCCCTTGTATTTACTGGGCTATTAAGCTATTTTTGTTTTTGATTTTCTTTAAATTAGATTACGAAATGAGAACGAATTAGGAGGTGAAATTATGTCGAATGCATATTTTAAGGTTCCTGAACCAATTAACGAACCGATTAAAAGTTACGCACCGGGAAGCCCGGAAAAAGAAGAAATCAAAAAGAAATTAGCGGAGTTTGAATCAAAGCAAATCGAAGTGCCTTTGATAATTGGCGGTGAGGAAGTCAAAACCGGCAACACCGGGGAAATGAGAATGCCTCACAACAAAGAGCATGTTCTCGGTGTTTATCACAAAGCAAGTAAAAAAGAAGTTGATATGGCAATCGAAGCCGCTTTGGAAGCGCGCAAAGAATGGGCTGAAATGCCTTGGGAACAAAGGGTTGCCGTATTTTTAAAAATGGCGGATTTGCTCTCCGGACCATGGCGCTCAACTCTTAATGCCGCTACAATGTTAGGGCAGTCCAAGACTGTCTTTCAGGCTGAAATTGACAGCGCTTGCGAACTGATTGACTTCTGGAGATTTAACTCCTACTACATGGCAGAGCTAATGAAAGAGCAGCCGTATTCCCCCCGTGGAATGTGGAATCGTGTTGAATACAGACCACTCGAAGGATTTGTTTTTGCGGTTACACCTTTTAACTTTACTTCGATTGCAGGTAACCTACCCACAGCTCCTGCTTTGGTCGGAAATGTTGTTTTGTGGAAACCGGCGTCAAGTGCAGTCTATTCCGCTTATTATTTAATGAAACTTTTCGAAGCCGCAGGGATGCCAAAGGGTGTAATTAACTTTGTTCCCGGCTCCGGCTCGCAAGTAGGAAAACCGGCACTCACAAGTCCCCACCTTGCAGGGATTCACTTTACCGGCTCTACCGCAACATTCCAAAATATGTGGATAACCGTCGGTGAGAATATCTCAAATATGAAATACTATCCCAGAATAGTAGGTGAAACGGGCGGTAAGGATTTTATTTTTGTTCACAATTCAGCCGATATTGACGGCGTAGTTGTAGCGGCACTTCGTGCGGCATTTGAATATCAGGGACAAAAATGTTCTGCCGCTTCGAGGATGTACGTTCCGAAATCAAGGTGGGAGGAATTCAAAACAAAATACACCGAAGAAGTCGGAAAAATTAAAATGGGCGAACCGGATGATTTCACAAACTTCATGACCGCTGTAATTGATAA
>WFQV01000031.1 GCA_015486905.1 Melioribacteraceae bacterium
CCGCAGAATGCGGGGAAAGGGTGAATGGTTTTAAAAATGACCGACCCCAAAAAGTTTACCCCGCAAAATGCGGGAGAAGGCGGACAATCCAATCATCCATGCATCCACTCATCCAATCATCCATTTGTACAAGGTTCTCGATGACAACAATAAACCTAATGCCTTGCTTTTTACCTCTTGCTTGTCACGACGTAGTCAAGCGAAGCGCAGACGAAGGCGGGCGTCTCGCATTCAAACATTTCTTATTTCTAGTGTCTTCTTTCTTATTTTTTTATTTTTGCCGCAGATTTTAAACCTGTACCATTGTTACTCTAAAAGGCATTTCAGCTACTCTTTCAAGTCTTTTTTTTGCATTTAAAAAAGGCTTTAATTATGTTTAAAGTTCTGAAATATTTGAGGAAAACAATGTTAGATACATTAATGAAAAAGATTTTTGGCGATAGAAATGCCAAGGCGCTTAAAAAACTTTGGCCTATTGTCGATCAAATAAACGAAGAGTACGAAAAGATTAAAGACTTTTCCGACGAAGAGCTTAGAGCTAAAACTCAGGAGTTCAAGGAAATAATTAACGAGAGGACGAAAGAGCTCCGTGAAGAAATCGACAAACTTAATGAACAGCTTCAGGCGGATGAATTACCCGAAAACGTTGAGGAAATTCACGACGAGCTTGAGGAGCTTGAAAAGGAATTAACAGACCTTTACGAGGAAATTCTTAATGAGCTTCTGCCTCAAGCGTTTGCTGTTGTTAAAGCTACGTGTAAAGCTTTGCTCGGTAAAACATGGACGGCAGGCGGACATAAAATTACTTGGGATATGGTGCCCTACGACGTCCAGCTCTTAGGCGGGGTGGTACTTCACCAAGGTAAGATTGCCGAAATGGCAACCGGCGAAGGTAAAACGCTTGTGGCCACTATGCCTATTTATTTAAATGCACTTACGGGCAGAGGCGTTCATCTTGTTACGGTAAACGATTATTTGGCTAAGCGCGATAGTGAATGGATGGGTGAAATTTACAAGTTCCACGGGCTAACAGTCGGTTGCATCACGGGCGAAATTGACCCGGAACAAAGAAAAAAGGCTTACAATTGCGACATCACTTACGGTACAAACAACGAGTTCGGTTTCGATTACCTCCGTGATAACATGGCTATCAGCGAAGATCAAATTGTACAGCGAGGGCACAATTACGTGATAGTTGATGAGGTGGACTCCGTTTTAATTGACGAAGCGAGAACTCCTTTAATTATTTCCGGTCCGGTGGAAACCTCCGAACACAAATTTTACGAGATGAAACCACGCGTAGAGCGTGTGTTTAGAAAACAATCCTCCTTGGTTGCAAAAATCGTTCAGGAAGCTGAAAATCTTTTGAAGACAGGAGATCCTAAAGATAGAGAAAAGGCAGGCGTTTTGCTTTTGAGGGCACACAGAGGATTTCCCAAAAATAAAAAATTAGCAAAACTTTTTGCCGAACCGACAAACAAAAAATTAATGCAGGTTACAGAGCTTGAATACCTTCGTGAAAATGAAAAAAGAATGCCTGAAATTGACGAAGAACTTTATTTTGCAATTGACGAGAGGGAAAACACAATCAACATTACCGATAAAGGGCGCGATGAATTGGCTGCCGGCTCGCCCGAAGGTCCGGAGTTCTTTGTGTTGCCGGATTTGGGTTCCGAAATTAGTGAGATTGAAAATGACCCTAATTTATCCGAAAATGAAAAGATTAAAAAGAAAGATGAGCTTTATAAACTTTACAGCGAACGGAGCGATAGGATTCACACAATTAATCAGTTGTTGAAAGCCTACACGCTTTTTGAAAAGGACGATGAATACGTTGTTACGGACGATGGTAAAATTGCAATTGTAGATGAATTCACCGGAAGAATCCTCGCCGGCAGAAGGTATTCCGACGGCTTGCACCAGGCAATTGAAGCCAAGGAAAATGTTAAAGTTCAACGGGATACTCAAACGTTAGCCACTATTACACTGCAGAACTATTTCCGCCTTTACAATAAATTAGCGGGAATGACCGGTACTGCAGAAACGGAAGAAGCTGAGTTTTACGAGATTTACAAGTTAGAGGTTGTTGTAATCCCTACAAACAAACCTGTTGCCAGGATTGATGAAAACGACGCAATATACAGAACAAAGCGTGAAAAGTACAATGCCGTTATTAATAAGATAAAAGAATTACGCGAGCAAAGGCGCCCTGTTCTTGTTGGTACTACCAGCGTGGAAGTCTCGGAAACTTTAAGCCGAATGCTGAAGCGTCAGGGAATAGCACACAACGTTTTAAATGCCAAACATCACCAGCGTGAAGCGGAAATAGTTGCGCATGCAGGGCAACCCGGCGCCGTTACAATTGCAACTAACATGGCAGGCAGAGGAACGGATATTAAATTAGGTGTCGGTGTGGTTGAAAAAGGCGGGCTTTACATCTTAGGTACCGAACGCCACGAATCACGCAGAATAGACAGACAGCTGCGTGGTAGAGCGGGAAGACAGGGCGATCCGGGAACTTCGAAATTCTTCATCTCTCTCGAAGATGATTTAATGCGACTTTTCGGCAGCGACCGTGTGACCAATATTATGAGCCGTATGGGGATGGAAGAGGGCGAATCAATTGAACACCCGATGATTACAAAATCCGTCGAGCGCGCACAGAGGAAAGTGGAAGAAAATAACTTCGCTATCCGTAAACGTCTTCTTGAGTACGACGACGTAATGAATCAACAGCGTGAGGTAATTTACTACAGACGTTACCAGGCACTTAAGGGTGAAAGACTTAAAGGAGAAGTTTACGATTATCTCGAAGACTTTATTGACGAGCTGTTGGACAAATATTACGATGAGAACCAAACCGAACAGCTTCACAGAGACCTGCTTCAGCATTTATTGGTCGATATAAAGTTCACCGCCGAAGAATTTGAAGAGATGGGGCGCGACGGCGTACGTCAAAAAATCCTCGATGCTGCAAAGGAATTTTACAAACGCAAGGAAGAAATGATCGGTGCGGATTTAATGGCGCGCATCGAACGTTATGCAGTCCTCAGCGTAATTGACGAAAAGTGGAAAGATCACCTCCGCGAAATGGACGATTTGAAAGAAGGGATCGGGCTTAGAGCTTACGGGCAGAAAGACCCGTTGGTAGAATACAAGCGCGAAGGCTTCGAACTTTTCCTCGACCTCTTAGCCGACATCCGGGACGAGGTGCTACAATTCACATTTAAATTTTTCCCACAGGAGCCGGAGGAAGTAAAAGAGAAAAAACCGAAATCTCCTATGGTACGCCTTCGGACCATTAAAGAAAACGTTGCAGGAATGGGTTTGAAAGGCGCCGCAAAGGCTTCGCAGGGACAACAGAACGAAGCTTCCCGTCGGGGAAAGCAGCAGCCGATCCGAGTGGAAAGGAAAATAGGCAGAAACGACCCATGCTGGTGCGGTAGCGGCAAAAAATATAAAAATTGCCACGGTAAAAATCTTTAACGGATTTTAATTAAGCGGGACGGGGCATTCATTTTTACATTGAAAGTTCCTCCCCGCTTGCTTACCTTTAAGTGATAGGTTTGAAATCATTTGAACTTAAACGGATGGAAAAATTTTTGAAGAATAAAAAAATTGTTCTTGTTTTGTTTTTAACTTTCTTAGGCGGATGCTCGCTGTGGGAAAATTTTACCGCCTATTTTAATACCTACTACAACGCTTCCGTTGCATTTGAACAGGCACAGCAAGCAATGAACAAAAACAAACCGCCGCTGTTCGAATTTAAATTAAAAAAAATACCCTCTTCGGCAAATAAATCCTTTGACGATGTAATTAAAAAGTGTTCGAGAATTTTACAATTCCATTCCAAATCTTCTTACTTTGACAAATCTCTCTTCATGCTTGGAAGAGCATTTTACTACAAGCAGCAGTTCTCAAAGGCTCTCAGGAAGTTTCAAGAACTTGCTACAATAAAAAACACCGACTTGGCCCTTAAGAACAAACTCTGGATTGGCAAAACACAATTGCAGTTAAGGGAATACGCCAAAGGGATGAAAATCCTTGAAGATGTAAAAAGCAAGGCAATTAAAAACGAGGAAGATGAAATAGCTTCCGAAGCATTGATTTCAGAAATACAATTTTTACTCTACAAAGAGAATATCTCTGACGCCATTCAAAAAATTAACGAGCTTATAGAGGTGGCGAAATCCGACCCCCTGAAAGCGGAAGCGACTTACGAGCTCGGCAAGTTGTACGAGCAGAAGGGAGACAAAAAAGGAGCGCTCAAGGCTTTTGCCAACGTTCTTAATTTTGAGCCAACTTACGAAATTGAGTTTGACAGCCGGCTCGAATATGCAAAACTCAAGAAAGAAATGGGCGACGAAGAAGGAAGTTTAAAGCTCCTTAAAATGCTCTCCAACGAGAACAAATTTGCCGACATGCTTGGCAAAGTCGATTTACAAATAGCCAATATCTATTTGGACAAAGGACAGATAGAAGATGCAATCAGCCTTTACACGGACATTGACACAACTTACAAAAAAAGTGAAAGCGCCGGAATAGCCGATTTCAAATTGGGGCAAATAATGGAGAACACTTACAACGACTACGACAGCGCAATGTACTATTACAAAAAATGTCTGTCGTCTAAAGCTCTTACCGACGTCAAAATTCAAGCAAAGGAAAGAAACCGTTTGCTAAGCAGCTATTTGAAATTGCGCGGAAAACTCTCACAGCAAATGAAAAAGTTGGAATATTTAACCGACCCGAAATCTTTTGTGAGAGATTCCTTGATTTATGCGGATTACAAACACAAACAGGATTCAATAGCCGAGGCAAATAAAAACAAATTCACGAGGGGAAGAACTCGCACACCGGGTAGTGGTTACGCTGCTGCCAATACGTTTCAAAAAAATAAGAAGACAATTACAAAACCGCGGCGTCCGACTCTCTCGGCGGATTCACTAAAATCTTTAATTTCGGACACGGAATTCGAGTTGGGGAACCTCTTCTTCGGCGACCTTAACGTGCTTGATTCGGCTTATTATTATTACAGTTCGTCTTTGGTTAACAAACCGAACAACCCCAATAAGCCCAAAATACTTTATGCAATGGGTAATTATTATTTAATGATTGGGGATACTCTCAAAGCCGACAGTCTGTTTAATTACATTTACGATAATTACAAATACGATAGAATTGTAAATGAAGCGGCAAAAATAATCGGCAAAAAACAAATTGATTTTGAATCTGATCCGGCGGAAAAAGTTTACCTGAAAGCCGAAAAGAAATATCTTGCCTCGGATTACAGCGGAGCAATTAAAGAATTCTTAACAATACCGAAGAATTTTCCCAATTCGCCTTTCGCACCGCAGGCTCTCTACACAACAGGCTTTATTTTGGAAAACAATCTCTCGCTTCCCGATTCCGCCGCCGCTGTTTACGACTCGCTTGTGACTAAGTACCGCGCTACACCTTACACGAAAGCAGTACGCCCGGAATTAAATTTTTACAAGAGACAGTTGAAAGCAATTCAAGATTCAATAAAGAAAGCACACGAAGATTCCTTAAAGGCTTTGCTACCCCCCGATTCTCTAAAAGCCAAAGTCGATTCGGTTAAAAAGAAGAAGAAAGTACTTGAACCGGAAATTATTAAAAACAGAGAGAGGATGCTAAAAAAGAAAGGTCGGGGGAAAATGCTACAAAACCCGTTGTTGTTCGAGAAAGAACCTAAGAAGAAAAAAGAAACGGAAAAACAACCCCGCAGCGAAGAGCCTCAGCGCTCGGCAGCTTTGCTGGGTTCGCCGAAAGTAAATCTTGGTTGAAAATAAAATGACCCGTCGCGAACTTCTGAATATTATTGAAACCGGAGAAGGACTTCACACCGAATTTAAGCGTCACTTCTCCGACTACAAAAAAATCGCAAAGGAATTGATTGCTTTTGCAAATACAAAGGGCGGAGTGCTGATTGTGGGAGTTGACGATGATAAAAAAATAATAGGCGTCAGAAGTGAGAAGGAAGAGACTGAGTTAATAAAAGAGACAGCACTTCGTTACTGTGAACCGCCCGTTGATTTTAAAACGGAATTTTTTGATATTGAAAACAAAGAGATTGTAGTTGCAAACATTCCCGAATCGAAAGACAAACCGCACAGATTGCAAGATTACGAAAAAGAATTAAATTTATCCAGTGCGCATGTTTATATTAGAGTCAATGATAAAAGCGTTTTGGCAAGCAAAGAAATGATTAAAATTCTTCAAGCCTCAAGCCGAAAAATGAAATTGAAAAATTACGAGATTGGCAAGAACGAAAAAATAGTCTTCGAATACTTAAACAATCACGAAACAATAACGGTAAAAGAGCTCAAGAAGGAAGCTAATATTTCACCGAGACGGGCGTCAAGGACTTTAATCAAGTTAGTAAGGGCAAACCTTCTTTTAATTCACACCAAAGATAACGGTGAAGATTATTTTACTTACGCAGGTTAATTGTTAAAAAATTTTTATTTTTACACTTATGGAATTAGCCATAAAGAAATACTTCTCTCGATCACAGAAATGGCTGGCGGCACGGTTCGAGCGTGCAAAGATGACCGAGCACCTTTTTATGATTCTCGTTGCTATTGTAATAGGAATACTCGCCGGCTTCTCCGCAATTTTAATCCGTTGGCTAATTAAAACAATTTCCGATATTTCATTCACCGGTACGGGCAGTCTGTTGGAAAATATTATTGCCTCGCCTTGGTACTGGAAATTGCTCATACCTTTTATCGGTGGATTAATTGTCGGTCCTCTTATTTATTTCTTTGCACCGGAGGCAAAGGGTCATGGTGTTCCCGAGGTAATGGAGGCAATACTTCTTAAAGGTGGGAACATCCGTCCTATTGTGGCGGTAATCAAAGCCATCGCTTCGGCTATTTCAATAGGTACGGGCGGATCGGTTGGACGTGAGGGACCGATTGTTCAAATTGGTTCGAGCCTCGGTTCTACCGTGGGACAATTCTTCCGTGTGCCTACGAGGCGACTTAAAACGCTTGTAGGATGCGGCGCTGCAGCCGGCATTGCAGCAGCTTTCAACGCACCCATCGCCGGCGCACTTTTCGCGGTCGAAATAATTTTAATGGATTTTGCCGTCGCGCAGTTCTCTCCCATCGTGATTTCGTCGGTAATGGCAACGGTAATTTCACACTCGTACGAAGGTAAGTTTTCCGCATTTCACGTACCCCCATACCAATATGTTTCACCGTACGAAATAGGGTTCTATTTTCTCCTCGGTGCTGTCACCGGGCTGGCAGCGTATTTGTTTATTAAACTTCTCTATTTGTCAGAAGATTATTTCGACAATCATTTGAAAGTTCCCGGATATTTAAAGCCCGCTATCGGCGGAATAGGGGTGGGAATAATAGCAATTTTTACTCCCAATATAATGGGCGTAGGTTACGGTTCCATTAACCTTGCTCTTCACGGGCATCTGCTGTGGTATGTGGCATTGATTTTAATGTTTACAAAAATATTTGCTACGTCCGTTACTCTCGGCTCGGGAGGTTCGGGAGGCATCTTTGCGCCCTCGCTTTTTATGGGAGCAATGGTAGGTTTGACCTTCGGCTGGATTGTTCACGCTTATTTTCCAAGCGTTACTGCCGAACCGGGGGCTTATGCTCTCGTGGCTATGGGGGGATTAGTAGCCGGCACTACACGTGCACCTATTACGGCAATAATAATAGTGTTCGAGTTAACAAACGATTACCAGATAGTATTGCCCTTAATGATTACCTGTATCATCAGTATGATTGTCTCTGCTAAATTAACAAGGGAATCCATATACACATTGAAGCTTGTGCTTAGGAATATCGGGATTAAAGAAGGGACGGAAATTAACATAATGGAATCCATCTTCGTTAAGGATGTTTATTTGAAAAATTTTACTTGGATTAATGCCAACGATAATTTTAATTTAATTGTGAACAAAATAATTCAAGGCCGCGGAAGGGAATTCCCCGTACTCGACGAAGAAATGAATTTGATTGGTGTAATTACCGTGGATATGATTAAAGACTACCTTTTTGAAACGGATACTCTCGGCAATGTTTTAATTGCAAGGGATATCCTTTCCACCGAAATGGAAAGCGTTACTCCTACCGATAATTGTCAAACGGCGATTGACAAAATGCGGCTGAAAGATTTCGAAACTATTCCCGTGGTTGAAAATGAAAACTCCAGGAAAGTAATCGGTGTAGTTAAAATAAAAGATATTCAAGATGCTTACAATAGAGAAGTAGAACGGCGGGATATTACTTCAACATTGGCAAGCAGTATTACAATGTCTAAGAAAAAACCGGAAGTTCATTTCCTTGAAGGTTATGAAATTGCCGAGATTGTTCCCCCTCGTTCATTTGTAGGAAGAACGATTAAGGAACTTAATGTACGGGCACGATTCGGTGTTGATATTCTTTCCATTAAAAATAATGAAAGTGACACACTTCAAATAACCGCAATTCCAAGTCCCGATTACATGATAGGTGCAAACGACACGCTCGTTGTGGCGGGTGAAATCGGAAACATCAATATGCTAAAAAACCTTTCTTAAATTACTTTCGCTATCACAGACAGAGCTGGCAGGTCTGTAGAACAGACTTTTGCATGAATGCATGTTTGGATTTTCGACTTCGCCCGACAAGTCGGGATTCGTCGCGACAGGTTGGATGGTTTTTTCTACCAATTTTAAATTCCCCTCTTTCAAGACGGGGTGTTGAAAAATTATAACTTTTAACTACATCAAACATTTCGACAGATTTCTTTACTTCGATACCTTCGGAATTGTAGAATTATTTCTAATTGATTTTTTTTACAAAGGTTTACCCTCTGGGGGACGGTCGTTTTTAAAACCTATTCACCCTTTCCCTCCTTCCCTTTCAAAAATGGAAGAAGGGCGAGATTAAAAATAAGATTAATCATCAGTCCTTTCTTTCTGTCTATTATTGATGATTCAAATTGTCCAAAAGAACCGTGAAGCGGTTCAAGTTTATTATTGCTAAAACGAAAGCCTTGCATGGATGAATGGATTAGAGTTGGATTTATGTAGCACAGTTTGCTAAGCGTAGCGGGCAAACTGTGGCGGTTTGTTTTAAATATTTTGTGTTTTACAGCGTTAAACGGATTAACAGTTTCCCTGCAAATTCCGGAGGGACTAAGCAATCTGTGATAAAAGATTTACTGGCAATCTGTAATATTTGGCTTAAAATAAAAGATCTTATGATCTTTAATTTGCTGAAGAATTACTTTTTAGACAGTCCTCCCAGCCGAATGCTCTAAATAAAAAAAAGCCTGTTAAAAATACTCAGGCTTTCAAAGAACTTGTTTTTGCTCCGCGTGTAGGATTCGAACCTACATCCCGAC
>WFQV01000032.1 GCA_015486905.1 Melioribacteraceae bacterium
CCGCCAAGGCGGGGTCGAAATGACAATTTCAAACTTTTTGGACAACGCCCAATAGATTCATTCAGTTTATAATTACGCATTCTTTCCTAACAATCCAATCATCCAATCATCCATCCAACAATGCATTCCTATCGCGATAAATCGCAATTTAGAAGTTAGAAGTTAGAATTTAGAAGTTAGAATTTTGAAAAAATATGCTTTACTAATTTCTAATTTTATATTATGTTTAGATATTTTTATAATGCAAAATTTCCAGACAAAAAAAATAAGGATTTAAGCTGTAATACTCTAACGCGGCAAAGCCGGCAGCCAATTTCCCAATTTCAATTATTCCAGAAAGTTTAAAATATTTTGAAAAAAACGAAGATTTGATTGAGGATACTATATTATCCAATTGACACGACACTAGAAAAGAACCTGTTTATTATTTGGGAATTAACTGGCGGTTTGGTAATATGCAAAAAGAAAAATCAAAATTAAAATTTGAAGGAGAAGGATTGAGGAAGTAAATATACATTCCAAAAATTACTTTTATATTATATTTAATAGATATTGAAAGGAGTACTATTTAGTGATAAACAAACAAAATTTTTACCCGGCAATAATTGCGATTTTACTCAGCTTCAACTTAATATTCGCACAAAATAATTCAAATGATAAAAGTATTACAAAACTTTTTATGAATGATGCGATTGATGCCTTTGATGTTGGTTTTGCCACAGTTAAACAACCCTTGGAATTTTCTCAAAATGATTGGTTAACATTCGGTTCAATTGTCGGTGGAACAGCTACGTTATTTACTATTGATAAAAGTATCAGAAAAATTGCTTTAGGAAATCAAACAAATTTAAATAACAAAATATTCAATTTCGATTCATTTTACGGTAATGGTTATACGGCAATTTTTACTGCAGGATTATATGGAATAGGTTTGTTCTCCGGTAGTTCTAAAATTAGGGACTTGGGTTTGCACGCATCGGAAGCTTTTATTATTTCCGGACTAGTAACAGGAATATTAAAAGTAATGATTGGAAGACGAAGACCATATGCAGGTAATGAACATATATTTTTCAAACCGTTTCAATTTACAAATAACGATTTTCAAGCTTTACCAAGTGGGCACACAACCGTAGCTTTTGCTGTTTCAACTGTGATGGCACAATATTTGGATAATGTTTACTGGAAATCATTTTGGTATGGTGCTGCGGGAATGGTAGCTCTCTCAAGAATTTATCATAATCAACATTGGGTTTCCGATGTATTCCTAGGAGCGGCAGTCGGTTATTTTGTGGGAAATTTTGTTGTTGGTTTCAACAAAAAGAATAATTCGAAAAATTCAGATGTTAAAGTTTTGCCGAATTTATCGGTCAATAGAATTGGAGTTCAATTATCTTTTTAATAAAAGAAAATATCAAAACAAAAAATTATTAAATAGAAGATATTTAATTAGTCAAAATTTTAAAATAATATATTTCATATAAATTAAGTATATTTATGAAGTTCATGAAACTAAAGAATTCTCTTCAAACAAAAATTGGAATATATTTCATCCTTTTTGCTTTGGTAATTATCAATTCAATCGGCTGGGTACTTTATTATCAATCGGAAAAATATTTTGATGAAGAGCTCGGGATAAATCTGCAATACATTGCAAAAGCGTCGGCAAAGTTAGTAGATTCCGATTTGTTTTCTTACCTTAAAATCGGAAGCGAGCGGGGCAAATTTTATAAATCTCTCAGCGAACCGTTAAGAAAACTCCAAAAATCATTCGGACTCAAAAGGGTTTACATTGTCAATAATCATTACAATCTTCTTTTGGATTCGGATCCTAACGGGAAAGTAGGAGAAACGATTCCGCATCTCGAAAGTAATTTGGTTGAACTTCAAATGAGCAAAAAAGGAGCGGCGGTTCGTTCGACTTTATATCGCGCTTATGACGGCAAACTGTATAAATCTGCATTCGCTCCGGTAAAAAATAAAAAAGGAAAAGTTGTCGCTCTTGCTTGCGTTGATGCAAGTCCCGCTTATCTTAATGTGATTAATAAGATAGAGGATTTTGTCCTGTTGCTTAATTTAATTAGCCTGATTACCGCAATATTGATAAGTCTGCTTCTTGCCCGCACAATAGTAAACCCGATAAAAGCTCTTGCTGCGGCAGCCCAAAGAGTGAGTAAGGGGAATTATGAAATTCCAGTACAAATTAAATCGAAGGATGAATTAGGTTTCCTTGGGAATATTTTTAATCTGATGCAGGAAAATATTAGAGGTAACGAACAAAAGGTGAAAGAACTTTCCGCAGCAGTAGCTCACGAAATAAGAAATCCGCTTAACTCAATTTCGCTTTATTTAGGTCTGTTGAAGAGAACTCTGAAAAGAGAAAATCAGAGCGTTGAATCGGTAGAAAAAATACAGAAAGAGATTGAGACCTTAAACAATATAGTGGCGGATTTCCTTTATTTTTCACGTCGTCCGGAACTCAAGAAAACTAAATTTAAAGTTTCGGAATTATTTGAGGAAAGTTTATTTTTAGCAAATGATAAAATCATAAGGAAAAAAATTGAGGTAAAAACCGTAATTATTCCTCAAAATCTTATGGTTAACGGAGATAAAACTCAACTTAAACAAGCCGTGTTAAATCTTATCATAAATGGTGTACAAGCAATGGATTGCTGCGGAAAATTGGAATTATCCGCTTTTGACAAAGAGGGAAAGATAAACATACAAATTATTGACAACGGAAGCGGAATAGAAGGAAAAAACATTAAAAAAATTTTTGAGCCGTTTTTCTCTAAAAGAAGTAACGGAACAGGTTTGGGATTGGCAATAGTTTCCAATATAATTGCTCAACATAATGGTACAATAATTGTTGAAAGTAAAGTTGGACATGGAGCTAAATTTTTAATAAGATTACCCTATGAAGAGGCAGTTTAAATGGAAAACATAATTTTAGTTGATGACAACTTAAGTACTATTGACGCTTTGTCACAGATAATAAGAGAAAAGGGCTACACGGAAATAACCGCCGAATCGGCCGAAGAAGCATTAGAAAAATTCCATAAGTCACCGGTCGATTTAATTATAACCGATATGAAATTGCCGGGAATGAGCGGGCTCGAATTGTTAAGAAAGGTAAAAAGGCTAAACGACGCTTTGCCGATAATAGTCGTAACCGCATTTGGAAGTGTGGAAAAAGCTGTTGAAGCCGTCAAGCTCGGAGCATTCGATTTTATTACTAAGCCGTTTACTGTAGAGGAAATAGAAATAAAAATTGAAAAGGCTCTCCGAGCCGGTAGGTTGGCAAAAGAAAATAAAGAGTTAACGCTTGAAAACGAGTATTTACGCTCCGAATTCGCCTCCGATTTTTCGGAAATAATAGGAAAGAGTAAAGAGATAATGGAAGTTTTTAATCAAATAGAAAAGGTTGCGAACGCGAGTTCTCCAGTTTTAATTTGGGGAGAGAGCGGCACGGGGAAGGAATTAGTAGCCAGAGCTATCCATTACAACAGCGATAGGAGAAACAAACCTTTCGTCAGGGTAAATTGCGCCGCTTTAGCTCAAAGCTTACTGGAAAGCGAGCTTTTCGGACACGAGAAGGGAGCTTTCAGCGGAGCTATTCGTAAAAAGCCAGGTCGATTCGAAATTGCTCGGGAAGGGACAATCTTTTTAGATGAAATCGGTGAAGTTTCCGCCGATGTTCAAGTTAAATTACTCAGGGTTCTTCAGGAAAAAGAGTTTGAAAGAGTGGGGGGAACCGAGACTCTTAAAATGAAAGCAAGAGTAATAACTGCGACAAACCGGGACCTAAAAGAGTTAATAAGAGAAAACAAATTCAGAGAAGACCTTTATTACCGGTTGAATGTAGTTCCGATTTATTTGCCGCCCTTACGGAGGCGTAAAGAAGATATTCCGTTGTTAGTGAATCATTTTATAAAAAAATATAGTGCCGAAGCAAAAAAACAGATAATGGGGATAAAAAAAGAAGCCCTTGAAACTCTAATAGAATATGAATTCCCCGGAAATATTCGCGAATTGGAAAATATTATTGAACGAGCTATAGTTATGAACAGCGGAAATCTGTTAACACTAAAAGATTTTCCGGAATCAATTATAGAAGGAATGGCACAAAATCAGTTTAATCAAACCGCGGTTAAGGAAGCAGAACCGGGATTAACACTCTTGGTTAATAATTACGAGGAAAAACTTATTCGCGATGTATTGAAAAAAAATAACGGGAATATTTCTAAAACCGCAAAAGAATTGAAAGTAAAACGAACTACATTAAGATATAAAATGGAAAAATATGGTTTAATTGGTACCGAATTAAATGATGATTAACAACAAAAATTTAGTAACGGCAAATATTGTTTTATTTCTCATGCTGGCATTTGTTTGTACGAATCCGGTAATTGCACAATCTTACTCAATTCAAAATCTTGTTACGGAATCGAAGACTATTCAGGATTCTATTACTACACTACAATTGCATTTAGATGATTTGCAAAACCGTTTTGGGCAACTCAATAGTGATATATACCGGCTAAAAACAGAGCTTAGAGCGGTTGAAAATCCGATAAAAAGAATTAAACTCGAAAGAGCATTAAAAGAATCATCAAAATATGCCGAGCAAATCAAACTGATTAATTTGAGAATAGAAGACCTCGATAAAAAACTAAAGAGTAATTACAAAGAAATAATCAACGTTCTTAACGAGAAAATCAATTCGGAAATTAATAATTTCAATTCTACCGATGAATCATCGTTAAAAACAACGATTATAGAAAAAGTAAATGAGCTGGAAGATAAAAAACAACAGTATTATAAATTATTGAATGAAAAGATTCCGGTAATTATTAAGGATAAAACGATTGAGATAACTACAAAGGATAATCTTTCGAGTATAAACTTAAAAATATACCTATTAAAAGATAAACTTGCTTTTCTCGAGGAAGAGAAAAAGTATCTTTTACAAAAGAAAAAAGAATTTAATGCCGATCTTTCGATTTATACGGAAATGAGTAATTTTATGAGTGATCTCAGACGAAGCCTTGACGAGGAACAAGAATTTTATGACCCAGACAGAGCCGAAAAAATAACTCTGAAGATAAAAGAGATAAAAAATAAACTCTCGAGCATTAATAAAAGATTATCTGCAATAAGGGAGAACAAAATTTATTATACCCGTAAATTGAACAAATTTAACAAATATAAAAAGAGTTTACTTTTACGCTAATTTAAATATGAGCTGAAAATGAAAAATATGTTTTTCTTTTTAATATTAACACTATTTAGTGTAGAGTCTATTCAAGCCCAGGTGAAGAAAGGTCGGCTCTATTACGAGTTGAATTTAAATCAAGAATATCGCGATAATATTCCAATTTATAAAGACTCTACTAAAATTAATGACTTAAGATTCAGAAGTTCTTTCCTGCTTGGATATAACAACTCAATAACACCTCTAAACGGCTATTGGGGGGCATCTTATGAAAACCGTTATCAACAATATTTTAAATTTTCGGATTATACGAGGATGGAACACTTATTTAATTTGAAGACTTCCTTTCCCTTTTTGAAATTCAATTCATTGTATTTCAACGATTTGTTTAAAATAAGGAGTTATAAAAATCTTAATCAAAACAATTATTCCCGGAATATTTTTTCTGTTTATTTAAAATCAACTGTCGGATCAAACCTCGAATTATTTCTTGGGTATAAAAATTGGATTAAAAATTATCCAAATTCATTCAATTCAATTA
>WFQV01000033.1 GCA_015486905.1 Melioribacteraceae bacterium
GAAATAGAAAAGAAGATTAAAGAGTACAACGAAGTTTAAATTACTCCGATTAACTTTTTTAATTCTCTTTCACACTGATTTTAATGTCCCAACAAAACAAGTTTAATAAATTTCAACTTTTGGTACAAGTTTAAATTTGGTGGCAAAAAAATTAGCTTGTCTTTTCCTTTTGAGCGTTTTGTTACTATTTCTTGCTTTCATTATTCTTCCCAACTCACCCTTTCCCTCCCTTCCCGACCTGCCTGCCGGCAGGCAGGAGGGAGGGCTTGTTCTCCGATATTTTTTAGCCTCGCCCCGCAGAATGCGGGGAAAGGGAGAATAAGTTTGAAAAACGATTAATCCTAAAGGGATTGAATGTTTGTAAAAAAACAGATTAGAAATAATTTCACGATGCCGAAGGTATAGAAAAAATTTTTAATTCTTAACCTGCCTACCGCCTGCCTGCCGGCAAGTAGACGGCAGGAAGGTTCTTGATTTTTAATTAGTACGTCTAACGAAAACCATTTCTCATCTCTTGTTTCTTCTTTCTAATTATTTCATTTTGGCCACCGATTTTAAACTTGTGCCCAACTTTTCCCGACCAAATGGAAAATTAAAATTAAAAGTAGTAACTTGCGTTTCATTATTTAGTAGAGGTGAGAATGAAAATACATTTTATTGGTGCGGCACAGACGGTAACCGGTTCGATGCACTTGTTGGAAGTCAACGGTTACAAATTCCTTTTGGATTGCGGACTTTACCAAGGCAAAAGGAAATTGGCATTTGAATTAAACAGAAATTTCGATTTGTTTGACCCTGCGGAGATTGATTTTGTGATTCTTTCTCACGCTCACATCGACCATTCCGGTAATTTGCCTTCGTTAGTTAAAAAAGGTTTTACGGGGAAAATTTACACAACGTTTGCCACGCGGGATTTGTCTTCGGTAATGCTGCGGGATAGCGGACATATTCAGGAAAAGGACGTTGAATATGTTAACAAGAAAAGGAAGAAACAGGGTAAAAATCTTTTCGAGCCACTTTACACGGTTGAAGATGCACAAAAAACACTCGACCATTTTGTGGGATTAAATTACCACCACGAGTTTGAAATTGCCGACGGCATTACGGTAACATTTGCAGATGCGGGGCATATCCTCGGCTCGGCAGTTACTTTCCTCGCTATTAATGAAAATGGCAAAATAATAAATTTGGGCTTCACGGGCGATTTGGGACGCCCTAATATGCCTATACTTAAAGACCCGGAAAAAATTCCCGATGTGGATATTTTAATCAGCGAAAGCACTTACGGCAATAAACTTCACGACGACCCAACAAACACGAAAGGAATAATGATTGACGTGATTAAAAAGGCTCACGAACGAAAGTCCAAAATCATTATTCCTGCCTTCAGTGTGGGAAGAACTCAAGAGTTAATTTACGAATTTCATAAGATATTCGAAAGCGGTGAAGCGCCAAGGTTGCCGGTTTATGTGGATAGTCCCCTTTCAGTGAATGCAACGGAAATTTTCAGAATTCATCCCGAATGCTTTGACAGCGATACATCGGAGTTTCTGATGAAGAACGAAGACCCATTCGGATTCAATAGGTTGGCGTACATTACTGATGTGGAAGATTCAAAGAAACTAAATGAGAAAAGCGGACCGATGATTATTGTTTCAAGTTCCGGTATGTGCGAAGCCGGACGTATTCAGCAC
Organism: Melioribacteraceae bacterium; assembly: GCA_015486905.1. Classification (GTDB taxonomy): domain Bacteria; phylum Bacteroidota; class Ignavibacteria; order Ignavibacteriales; family Melioribacteraceae; genus WFQV01. Next base: position 1,695 of record WFQV01000033.1, read on the forward strand.
CACCTCGCAAACAATATTGAAAACCCGCACAATATTATTTTGATGGTTGGTTATTCGGCGCAAAATACTTTGGGCAGAAGAATAATGGACAAAGAAGAAAAGGTCAAAATATTCGGAGAGGAGTATCGGCTGAAAGCCGAAGTAGTTGTTTTAAATTCCTTCAGCGCTCACGCGGATTACAGAGAAATGCTCGAATATTTTAACCAGTTCGACAAGGAAAGAATTCAAAAGTTCTTTTTGGTTCACGGTGACCTCGACGAACAGGAAGCTTTTAAGAAAAGGCTTGTATCAAATGATTTTAAAAATGTATTCATCCCGGCGAAAGGAGATGTGTTCGAAATTTAAAATCTCATTAACAGTGCTGATTTTAATGTTAACGGTTATTTCGTGTGAAAGGTACATCCCCACGGATACGGGCGGAATGGATTTTCCGCCCGCTGTTCCCGAAAACGTGCAAATTACACGTGCAAGGGATGGTGAAATTACATTGGAATGGCAATACTTTGACCCCGCTTATGTTAAAAAGTTCAATATTTACAGAGCCGTCAACGACTCAACGAAAATGAAATACTATTCTTTTACTAACGATTTATATTTTATTGACGATTCTCTCAATTATGATTCGCTTTATTTTTATTCGGTTTCTGCGATTGATGGAAAGGGCAGGGAGAGTGCCTTAAGCAAAATTGTTTCTGCCAAACCGGTTAACTATTACAAACCTTTCCCGCCATATTTGGTAAACATAAACGCAAGGAACTGGAACGACACACTTTCGGTTTTCTTGAGTTGGCAACCGTCTTACGATTCGGATGTTGACCATTATAATGTTTACAGAGGGATTGAAGAAAGTTTCAAAACAGACAAAATCCATTTGGTGGGAAATAGCAAAAGCACCGTCTTTGTTGACCGGAATAATTTGAAGATATTAAAATATTACTATTACAAATTAAGAGCGGTTGACAAAGGCGGATTGATTGGCAACGCTACTTATCCGGTAAAGGATGTAATTCTTGATGCCCCGAAAATTATTTTCCCTAACGGTCAAAAGATTAACGGATTGTTTTTCGACTTTAAATTTTTAGGATGCGGACTTCCCGCAAGGTACAAGATAGTTATTCAATCCAGCGAGCAGTTCGGGAGTGTGGACGAAATTAATTTATCTTCTTTTAAGATTCACGACACACTCTCGGTTAACTATTACGCTTATTATTTAATGCCGGGCAAAACTTATTACTGGCGTGTGGGGACATACTCGGGGAATAACGACGAGGTTAACAGCTATTCCAAACTCGGAAGTTTTTCGATGACAGGGCGTTAAGGTGAAAAGAAAAATTTATTTGATTTCAATTTTTCTGTTAGCAGGATTTACCAAATCCTTTGCACAATATTCGCCCGACAGTTTGAGCTTTCGAAAAAAAAATTACCAAACTCCTTTCGTCTCTTCTTATTTCGACAAACAGCTTAACACATATTCTTCAACAACGGACTTAAAATTAAAGAACGAGAACCGTAATGTATTTTGGGGAATTAACGAAACTTACCGCACTACTTTAATACGTTCGTCGGTTAATCATCTAAAGGACGAGAACAGCTTCAACGCATTGGGCGAATTGAAATTACTGCCTTTCTTTAGTGCGGGGCTTCTGCTTAATAGCAATGTCTATTCGGACGATAGGAAACTCAGCATCAACAAAGCGGCCGTCCACAATCTTTCCTTCTTTTCAAAATTTTTCATCAAAAATATTTTCAGATTCATTCCGTTCGGAGGATATTCTTTGAACCGGCAAATAGGGGAGAGGGACAAAGGCTTTATTTACGGGACGGAATTAAGTCTGAATAATTTTAACTTTGCTTTGTCGGACTTTTTTGTGAAAGCAAAATATCAGAACGAAGATATTTTACCGCGCCGGAATTTAACACGTGAAATATTTGCCAACATAGAAAACAGATTAACCATTTTTTCACGCAATCTTTTTTCGATTAATTACAACAAGCAAAGGAAGGATTTTTATTTTGGCACTGATTCTTTAACGAGGAAAGGCTTCGGAATTACAAATAATATTCAATCAAGAACCGAAACGAAATACCTTTTGGCTGACAAATTTCAATTTAAAAATCCCAATTCAAAATGGGCGTTCAATTTTAACGGTAGTATTTTTTGGCGGGATATCGACCGCTCCACGCGTTACATTTTACTCGATAATATTAATTCATCATCCTTTGATTCCGATATTAAAGAATTGAAATTGAATTTCGGCGGGGATGCGGCTTACACGGCAAAAGATTTTAACGGTTATTTCAGAATGAATTACGCAGAGCGTAACGAAATTCATCAGGCGAAAAGAATTGAAGGAGCAAATCCCATTTTCTACGACGAGAGGGCAAATTCGGAAAAACAGAAGAACAACAAATCGCAATTGGTTACGCTTTATGCTTCTTTTAATTATGTACTTTCACGGAAGGACAAACTTCTATTTAATTTGTATCACAGAAAGTTGCGTTACGATACGCCAAGCGAGGAGAATTACGATGATAGGGACGAACTGCTCTCGTTATTCCGCTTGCGTTATGAGAGGGAATTTTCTCCGTTCTTTAAATATTTCCTTGAAACAGAAGGGAGTTTCAATCACATTGTTTACATTTTTGCCCAAAGGAGTTCGAATAATAATGTTCAGAGAGTGCTAAAACTCTCTTCAGGCGGGGAATACATTACGCGACGTTTAAAATGGAGCGCTTCCGCGGAGGTGTCTGCCAATTACACGGTTTACGACTTTGAGGACATTAACCCGAATTACAAAAGTTTTGTCTTTCGCCAGTTTGCCGTGCGGGATTCAACGGTCATGAAGATTACACAACCGGCGGATTTGCAATTGAACGGTTACGTAAAACTTTCCGAGCAAGGGGATTTTAAGTGGAGCGATTTTACAAGCCGTCCTTCGCGTTACGTCGAAGAAGTGTTCGTAGTTCCCGAGCTTGTTTACCGCTGGCGTGGAATGCTTTTCGGCAGTGGCATCCGTTACTTTTCAATCACCACCTTCCATTACGGCAACAATTTTAATTTGGTAAGATTTAAAAGTTACAAGAGCATCGGACCGTTGAGCGAAATAAGAATTTTGTTAAAAGACTTTATGTTTTCTCTTTATGGTTGGTACGAGTTTATTACTTACGAAGATAATTCAACCCGCCAGTTGATAAACCTAAAAATAAATCTCAGATATAATTTTTAAGAAGCGGAAAATGACCGGACTTAATTAAGTCGGCTTTATCGGAATGGTTAAAGAACTGATGATATCTCGGGAAATGGGACGCAGATTAGTCATGATGAATTATGATTTACGCTGATAGGGGAATGAAACAGACATGACTAAGTTTAAGACACCCAAGTAAATGATATTATTTATGAACCTGCCTGCCCTGCCTACCGGCAGGTAGGCGGTAGGCAGGTGATGAATACGTGAGGAGTAGATTGATTGCATGGTTGGATGGCTGGATGATTGGATGGCTGATTGTTCTGTTATTTTTTGTTTGGAGGTTGAGGTTAAGACTTGTTACAGATTACCGAAAAACAAAGCGTAAAAAATAATTTTAACAAAGCTCTACATGAGCTACATTTCATTAACCCC
>WFQV01000034.1 GCA_015486905.1 Melioribacteraceae bacterium
AATAATAAAGTGTCAGTAAAATCCCGATTGAGTCGATAATAATTATTCTTTCGCCGTTATAATTGTTAAGGAAAGAAAAGCGGATTGTTTTGATTTCCGGCTCAAAGTAGTTTGCGATTTTTTCAATGTGGTAAACGGTAGGTTCGTGCGGTGCTACAATCATCACAACATCTTTGTCGTATTTAAAGATTTTTTCCATTGCAGGGAATATCACGTCTTCGTCGCTTTCCCATGAACTACCGAAAACAAAGACTTTTTTATCGTCAAAAAATCCTTCCTTAAAAAGTCTTTTGCTCTTTGCCTCAATGCTTTTTTTGTAAACTCTGTCAAAGCGGGTATCTCCAACGACTTTGATTTTTTCAGGCGGAATTTTGAATTTCTCAAAGTTCTTTTTATCATTTTCAGAGACGCAGAAAATTTTGGTGATATTTTTGTAAAGAGAAGTATGAAAATCCTTGGCAACAGAAAGATTCCTCTTGGATTCGGCACGCATTGTAGCATCAGCAATAAAAGAAGGAATGTTTCGTTTCTTTAACTGCCAGATTGCATTCGGCCAAATATCATAACGCATAAAAATGGCAAGGTTGGGGCGGGCTAAGTTCAGAAATCTCTTTATTCTTCCGGGTGTATCAAGCGGCAAATAAGTGATTACGTCTGCATAAGGGTAATGGAGTGAATTGTCGTAGCCGGAAGGGGAGAAAAAAGAAACAACCATATTAATATCATTTTCATTTTTCAATTTTTCGATAATAGGTTTTGCTTGCTCAAACTCACCTAACGAGGAAGAGTGGAACCAAATAGTCTTAAAACGGCGGTCTAAATCGTTTATGTTTATTATTAAATTTTCAAAAAGTTTTTTCCTTTCGTTAACCCCTTTTCGGATTTTTTTATTAAAAGGGTAAAGTAACCGAATAATTCCAACAAATATCGGAATGAAAATGTAGTTGTAAATAATGTACCAAATTTTGTTCATAGTTCTTTTAAAAAGTTCATTGTGTTTTCAAAAACCCAGCCGGGAGTTAATTTGCGCATGCAATCAAAATGCTTTCTAGGGCATTTGTCAAGCCCGATGTGACTACACGGTCTGCAAGTGAGTGAATTGTTTTCCAAAATAATATTTTTCACACCGAAAGGTACGAAACCGAATTCTTTTACGGTAGAGCCGAAGATGGCAATCACGGGAGTTTTTACAGCAGCGGCTGTGTGCATTAGTCCGCTGTCGTTACAAATTACGGCTTTGCAAAGTTTAATATTAACCGCAGTTTTCAAAAGTTCGTTTTCGTTGCAAAGGTTAATTGAATCGGGGATGCCCTCGGAAACTTTCCGGCAGATTTCGGTGTCGTCTTTACCGCCGAATATTACAATTTTAAAATTTTCAATTCTCAGCATTTTACCTAATTCAATGAAATATTCCGCAGGATACATTTTGGTAAAATGTTTTGAACCGGGGCAAAAGCCGATGTAATTTTCATCCTCCTTTAATTCAGGTTTTATTTCAGGTGGTAAGAATAAATCCAAACCGGCGTCGTCAAGAATAAGTCCCTCAACCGACTGTGCGTAACGGAAGGGAATTGGGAAAACCCCGCCGAAATAATTTTTCTTAAAATGCACAAGCATAAACTTCTCAAAGTTCGGCTTGTGGAAAATGTAAGTTTTTGTTTTCAGTGCTTTGCGAATTTTCCCGCTGCGGAGGTTATTTTGCAAATCAATAACCAAATCGTAATTTTTTTTCTTGAGGGATTTTATTGTCTCTTTAAGATTTGTGGTCGAATATTTGATTACTTCTCTCAAGAAAGCGTTGTATTTAACGGCATCGTAATATTGTGGTTTGACTAAGAAATCGATTTCGGCATTTTCGAATTTCTTTTTTATCGTACGAATTACCGGCGTGGTTAATAGTACATCACCTAAAGAACTGAGTCTAATAACCAAAATATTTTGTATTTCTTTTTTTGTCTTTGACATCTTTTACCGAATTAAAACAACAAATTTAATTATTCGAGTCTAATCCTCCAATTTCTAATAATTTACTATCAAAGAACGGATAAGAGTAAACAGAGAATTGGTACAAATTTAAATTTGGTGGCAAAAGAATTTTACTCCTTTTTGCCGTTAAACGTTTTGTCACGTTTTTTTGCTTTCTACATCCACAGTTTGAAACCTATGGATTGTGAGCAGAGTTTTCGGGTTGATAGGAAATAACTTGAACCCCTTCAGGGTTCTTCTTACATTTATTTTTTTTACCCTAATGACATTGAACCCCTTCGGGGTTCGCGTGCACTTCTACTTAGGAAAAAAATTGAGGTTTCGTTTAATTGAAAATGCAAACACGCAACCGACCCCGACCTTGACGGAGTCAAGTGTCGGGGGACGAATATGTTTAGAAAAAATTAACAAAAAGAGAAAACGATGCCGAAGGTATCGAAGTGAAGAAATCAATCGAAATGTTTGGCGAAGTTAAAAGTTCAAATTTTTCAACACACCGTCTCCCGACAGCATTTTGGATGAGTGGACAAATGGATAAAATGGATGTTCATTGATGAAGAAGGTTGAAGGTTGTGGAGTACGCTAAGG
>WFQV01000035.1 GCA_015486905.1 Melioribacteraceae bacterium
GATAAAATAAAGTACATAAAACTTCTTAGTGTTTCCGGTTCTTACTGGCGGGGCGATGAACATAACAAACAGATGCAAAGAATCTACGGCATTTCTTTCCCCAAGAAAAAAATGTTGGAAGACCACCTCGCATTTTTGGAAGAAGCAAAAAAACGAGACCACAGAAAATTAGGCAGGCAATTGGATTTGTTCAGCATTCACGAAGAAAGCGGTCCCGGCTTAATATTTTGGCATCCCCACGGTGCAATCATCCGTAACGAAATTGAAAATTTCTGGAAGAAAGAACATCTCAAAAACGGTTACGATTTGCTCTTTACACCTCACATCGGTAGAAGTTTGCTTTGGGAAACAAGCGGACATTTGAAGCACTTTAAAGAAAATATGTTCGCTCCGATGAAAATTGACGAGAACGAATATTACGTAAAACCAATGAACTGCCCGTTCCACATTTTAATTTACAAATCTAAAATACGCTCTTACCGCGATTTACCTTTGCGTTGGGCTGAGTTAGGTACCGTTTACCGCTACGAAAAAAGCGGGGTGCTTCACGGACTTTTACGCGTACGTGGCTTTACACAAGACGATGCACACATCTTTTGCGCTCAAGAACAAATTGAAGATGAAATAGTCGAGGTAATTAGATTCTCAAAGAAAATGTGGGAAGATTTCGGCTTTGAAAATCTTAAATTTTACGTTTCAACAAAACCCGAAAAAGCAGGCGGCAACGACGAGCTTTGGGAAAGAGCTACAAACTCTTTGGAACATGCACTTGAAACGGAACATCTGGATTACGAAATTGACGAAGGCGGCGGGGCTTTTTACGGACCTAAAATCGACATTAAAATTAAAGACGCCTTAAACCGTGAATGGCAGATGAGCACAATCCAATTTGATTTTAACCTTCCCGAAAAATTCGATATGAAATATATAGGAGAGGACGGTAAAGAACACCGCCCGTTCATGGTTCACAGGGCACTGTTAGGCTCGTTGGAAAGGTTCTTCGGCGTTTTGATTGAACATTACGGCGGAGCCTTCCCGCTTTGGTTGGCTCCCGTTCAAATAGCTGTAATTCCGGTTTCGCAAAACTATTCGGATTACGCACGTAAAGTTTACACGGAATTACTCGATAACGATTTCAGAGTTGAATTGGACAAACGTGATGAGAAAATCGGTTACAAAATCCGCTATTGGGAAATGCAGAAAGTTCCTTACATGCTGATTGTAGGCGGTAAGGAAGAGGAAAGCGGAAATGTATCCGTACGCACACACAAAAAAGGCAACATCGGAAAGTTGAGTTTATCCGATTTTAATTCTAAATTAAAGGATGAAATAAAAAATAAATTTATTAACAATTAGGGAGGAATTTATCGCTCAAAAAAATTACAGAATTAATTCTGATATTACTGCTAAGAAAGTCAGAGTTATTAGTGAGACAGGAGAACAAATAGGAATTTTACCTATTCAAGAGGCGCTGGCAAAAGCAGAAGAAAAAAATTTAGATTTAGTTGAGATTGCGCCTCAGGCTCAACCGCCAGTGTGTAAAATAATTAATTACGGAAAGTTCGTTTACGAGCAACAGAAAAAACAAAAGTTAGCTAAAAAGAATCAACAAACGACTGTTCTTAAAGAGATAAGACTTCATCCTAACACGGACACGCACGATTTTCTTTTTAAGGCAAGGCATGCTAAAAACTTTTTAGAAAGCGGGAACAAGGTTAAGGCTTCCGTCATTTTCAAAGGTAGAGAGCTTGCTTACAAGGAACACGGCGAGGAATTATTAAAGAAATTTATCGATGAGCTTTCCGAGGTTTCTAACCCGGAAGGAGGAATTAAGTTTGAAGGAAGAATCATGCATACGATTCTTGCTCCATTAAAACGTAAAAAGAAAAAATAAAGGACAGGTAAAACTATGCCAAAGATGAAGAGCAACAGAGGAGCCGCTAAAACGTTCAAGAAGACCGGTTCCGGTAAGTTCAAAAGGTACAAAGCCTACAAGTCTCATATTCTTACTCCGAAATCTCCAAAGAGAATAAGAAAATTGAGAAAGGCTACTTTGGTTTCGAAAGCAGATTCGAAACGAGTTAAAGAAATGGTTTTATAATTAAAAAAAGTGAGGATTAGCGATGCCACGAGCTAAAAACAATGTCGCTTCTCGTAAGAGAAGAAAAAAAACAATGGATATGGCTAAGGGTTACTGGGGTTCCCGAGGTACGGTTTACACCGTAGCTAAACACTCCGTTGAAAAAGGTCTTCAGCACGCCTACGCCGACCGCAAGGCAAAGAAAAGGACTTTTCGTAAACTTTGGATTGCGAGAATCAATGCCGCAGCACGAGCCAACGGCACTACTTATTCCCGTTTAATCCACGGTATGAAGGAAAAAGGAATTACAATCAACCGAAAAGTATTGGCAAACTTGGCGGTTGAAAACCCGGCTGCATTTAAAGAAGTTGTCGATTTTGTATTGAAATAATAATTGCCCCCTCACATAAGTTCTTATTTTTTGCGGAGGGGGTAAATTTTAAACTTTTTAGACGCTACTATGGACAAGAAAATTACTGAAATCCGCGAGAATTTTGAAAAGGACATATCCGCAGTTTCTTCATTAAAAGAATTAGAAGAAGTGCGAATTAAATATTTAAGCAGAAAAGGATTAGTCCCTTCCTTATTTGAAGAATTCAAAACTCTGCCCAAAGAAGAAAAGCCCAAATACGGTAAACTTTTTAACGAGCTTAAAAATTCCGTGCAGAATGAATTTAACGCCAAGAAAACTACTTTGGAAAGTAGTTCCGGCACGGCAGCCCGAAAACTGGACATTTCGCTTCCCGGACGCAGAAAAAAATTGGGAAGCAAACACATACTTACACAAACAACCGAAGAAATTAAAAATATCTTTAAAGGTCTGGGTTTCTCGGTTTTTGAAGGGCCGGAGATTGAATCCGATCATTACAATTTTGAGATGTTAAACTTTCCGCCGGACCACCCTGCACGGGATATGCAGGACACTTTTTTCATTAATGAAAAGTTCTTAATGAGAACGCACACTTCCCCGGTTCAAATTCGTTTAATGGAAAAAGTAAAACCGCCTTTGAGAGCAATAATGCCGGGAAGAGTTTTCCGCAACGAAGCAATAAGCGCAAAAAGCTATTGCCTGTTCCACCAAGTGGAAGGGCTTTACGTTGACACGGATGTGACCTTTGCCGAACTTAAAGGAACATTAATCCAATTTGCAAAAAACTTCTTCGGCAAGAATGTCAAGTACCGATTCCGCCCCAGCTTCTTCCCTTTTACAGAACCTTCCGCCGAGGTAGATATTTGGTGGGAGCCTAAAGGGAAGGAAGGAAGATGGCTAGAAATATTAGGCTGCGGAATGGTTGACCCGAACGTTTTGAACAATGTGAACATCGACTCCGAAAAATACACCGGTTACGCATTCGGAATGGGAATAGAAAGAATGACTATGCTCAAATACGGCATTAACGACATTCGTGTATTTTTCGATAACGACAACAGATTTCTCGAACAATTTTAGACGGAGCTGAAGAATTGAAAATTTCTCTTAATTGGCTTAACGAATACATTGAAATATCCGATATCCCTCCGGTTGAGGTGTTGGAAAAACTTACCGTTTCCGGTCTTGAAGTTGACGAAGTGGAAAACCATGCTAAGTCTTTGGAAAATATTGTAGTAGGTTTTGTAAAAGAAAAGAAGAAACATCCGAACGCCGATAAGCTTTCCGTTTGTTTGGTAAGCGATGGAGTCAAGGATTACAACGTTGTCTGCGGAGCCCCGAATGTGGATGCAGGACAGAAGGTCGCTTTTGCAAAAATCGGTGCCGTCATTCCTCAATTCGGCGAAAAATTGAAAAAGACAAAAATCCGCGGTGAAGTTTCCGAAGGAATGATTTGTGCGGAAGACGAATTAAATTTAGGAGACGACCATACCGGAATAATGGTGCTCGACGAAGAATTCCCCGCGGGCACACCGCTGGTGGAAGCTCTTGGCTTAAACGACGTAACTGCCGAGATTGACATTACACCAAACCGCGCTGACGCTCTAAGTCACATCGGAATTGCAAGAGACCTTTCGGCTATTTACAAAAGAGATGTTCAATATCCCTCATTTAATTTTGAAGGGACAGGAAGACCGGCAAACCAAATGGCATCGGTTGAAATTCTGGATAATCAAGGATGCCCCCGGTACGTTGCAACCGTCGTGCGAAACGTTAATATTAAAGAGTCCCCCGAATGGTTAAAAACTCGTTTACTTAGCGTGGGCTTACGTCCTATTAACAACGTGGTTGACGTTACTAATTTTATCCTTTACGAATTAGGACAACCTCTCCACTCTTTCGATTTAGACAAACTTAACGGTAAAAAAATTATTGTACGTAAAGCAGGCAAAGATGAAACCTTTGTTACGCTGGATTCGAAAGAACGAAAACTCTCCCCTGAGGATTTAATGATTTGCGATGCCGAAAAGCCGGTGGCAATTGCAGGAATAATGGGCGGGGAAAATTCGGAAGTTTCGGACAATACTAAAAACGTTCTAATTGAAAGCGCTTATTTCAATCCCTCGCGAATAAGAAAAACTTCGAAACGTTTGGGGCTTTCAACCGATTCCTCTTACCGCTTCGAGCGAGGGTGCAATCCTGAAATAACGCTCTTTGCCGCACAGCGTGCTGCCGCTTTAATAGCAGAGTTAGCCGACGGAGAAATTGCAGAGGGTTACATTGACGTTTACCCTAATCCCTTGGAAAGAAAAAAAGTTGAACTGAGATTCGCAAGAATTACCAAAATATTAGGCTTTGAAATTCCCGCCGAGGAAGCTGAAGCAATACTTACCGGCTTGGGCTTTGTAGTGCTCGCGAAAGAAGAAGAAAAACTTTTAATCGAAGTTCCCCTCTTCCGTCATGATATTGAAAGGGAAATCGATTTAATTGAGGAAGTTGCGCGAATCTACGGCTACAACAAAATAAAATCCGTAGAAAAAATTGCCGTTACCCTCGAGGAGAAAATAGACCAAGGGGTTAAATGCGACAACGTTAAAAATATTTTAACGGGTTTAGGCTACAATGAAATGCTCAACAGCTCCTTGCTTAATGAAGAAAGAGCAAATCAATTCGGCAAAGCGATAGCCGTACTTTCCCCTCAAACGGTTGAAATGTCCCATCTGCGTACATCACTTATTCCGGGTGCTTTGCTCACCGTTTCGCGCAATATAAAAGTGCGTGAAAAGGACTTAAAACTTTTTGAAATAGGGCACACATACGAATTGAAAAAAGAACCGATTGATTCCTTCGACGACTTTACCGAAACGGAAAGAATGCTGCTGCTCATTACAGGGAAAGCAAACAGTAGCGAATGGTACGCTAAGGAAAGAGATTTTGATGTTTACGATTTGCTCGGTGATATTGAAGAATTATTTTCTAAAGTCGGTCTTAGCCGTTCGATTAAAAATAAAAAACGGTTCGAAGGCGACGAGCATTTTGAATTTAAAATTCAAAAAATTATCGGGAAAGAGGTAATCGGTGAAGGAGGTAAAATAAGGAAAGAATTCCTTAAGAAATATGACATTGAACAAGAAGTCTTTTTATTCGATTTTAATCTGGAGAAAATTTTAAAACTCCAACCGAAAGTAAAAAGATATTCCGAGCTGCTGAAGTATCCTAAGGTCTTTAGGGACTTCGCTTTTGTTGTAGATAAAAAAATAACCAACGAACAGGTGATTAAGGCAATCAAAAAAGGCAGCTCGAATTTGTTGAAAAATATAAAGTTATTCGATATCTTTGAAAGTCAAAGTTTAGGCGAAGGTAAAAAATCGCTTGCTTACGAGTTGGAATATTACGATGAAAGTCGTACATTAACGGAAGAAGAAGTTGACAAAGATTTCTGGAATGCCATCGAGACCGTGACAAAAGAACTGGATGCAAAATTAAGAGGTTGATTTTGAGTGACAAAACAAAATACGATTTATTTATTGAAGAGTTGATTTCACTTGAAAAACAAGTAATGTTTTTAATTCAAAGGAGTGAAGAAACTTTAGCTCAAAAAGAAGCCTTGGGGAAAAAAGTAAAAATTTTGGAAAATGAAAATGAAATGCTCAAGTTGAAATTGGAAGAAATTCGGGATAATGAAAAAGTTTTGAATAATAATGGTCTTGATGAGACCGCACGTGAAGCGCTTAAGAAAAAAGTAGATAGTTTAATTGAAAAAATTGATTATCATATGCGCTCTTAAACATTATGTTAGTATGATGGACGAGACAATTAATGGCTGAAAAAAAGAAGCTTGAAGTTGAAATATTCGGCAAAAAATATTCTTTACTTGTTGAAGATAAAGACATAGCCGAGAATCTTGTTAAATACGTTGACAAGGTGATGAAAGAAGTTAAGGAAGATTTGAAAGATCAACCTACCGAAACGGTTGCCATTATTGCGGCTTTGAATATTGCTTACGACCTCTCTATTGAGAAAAATAAATTTAAAGAGTTCGGTATTCAAGCTACTGATAAGATAAAACAGATTAAGCTTCAAATTGAAAAGTCAAGATTGTTATCCACCCCATCATAATAAATTTTCCGCGCTGCCAACCCTGATAATGAAGAACTAACAAGAAAAAATAGGGTTATCGACTCATAGCGTGTATTACAGGCCTCAACCCGTTCTGCAACGGGTGTTGCTCTCTCTGAGCAGCCCAGTGGAAGTAAAAAGCGTTAGGCGGTTTCCCACATTGTCATGGAAGGGTTCTTCCATACAAGAGGTTGGCAGCACGCGGATATTAAATTGTGACTACCGGAGGAAAATTATGGAATATTTGTATTTAATCGCCACAGCAGTTATAGTCTTTATTATTGCCTTTGTGATCGGCTGGAAAATGAACTCCCTCAAGGGCATTAATAGTCTAAAAAAAGCAGAGGCGGAATCAGATAAAATTATTAAAGACGCGGAGAAAGAAGCTAAGAATTTAAAACGTGAAAAGCTCCTTGAAGTTAAAGACGAGTGGTTAAAGAAAAAACAAGATTTTGACAATGAAGTTAATTCTAAACGCCAAAAACTTTTAAAGTACGAAAAACAGCTTGAAGTAAGAGAAGAAAGTTTAGAGAAACGCTTTGACCTCGTTCTTGAAAAAGAAAAGCAAAATAAAGAATTAGAAAAAAACGTTACCCGTCAAAAAGAAGAGTTAAGCAAAAAGAATGCGGAACTTGAGCACTTAATCTATGAGCAAAATATTCGCTTGGAAAAAACAGCCGGACTTACCGCCGAAGAAGCGAAAAAAATGCTGATGGAAAATATGATTGACAAAGCCCGCACGGATGCTTCCGCTTATATTAAGGAAATTCGGGACAACGCAAAAGCCGAAGCAAAAAAAGAAGCACAAAAAATAGTTGTGCAAGCAATTCAAAGAACCGCAGTTGACCATGCCGTTGAAACTACCGTCTCTGTTGTTCAATTAGCTAATGACGATTTGAAAGGAAGAATAATAGGGCGTGAAGGGCGTAATATTCGTGCTTTCGAAGCTAAAACCGGTGTTGATGTAATTGTTGACGATACTCCCGAAGCAGTAATCCTTTCGGCGTTCGACCAGTTCCGCCGCGAAGTTGCGCGCATTGCACTCGAAAGATTAATTGCCGACGGCAGAATCCATCCGGCGAGAATTGAGGAAGTTGTTGACAAAGTTCAGGAAGAATTGGAAGATGAAATTGTACGCGAAGGAGAAAACACATTAATTCAACTAGGAATTCACGGTGTTCACCCGGAGCTTGTTAAATACATCGGCAAAATGAAATACCGTTCCAGCTACGGTCAAAACCTTTTGCAGCACAGTATTGAAGTTGCTTACATTACCGGCATTCTTGCAGCGGAATTGGGCTTTGACCCTGCCCTTGCAAAACGTGCAGGATTACTTCACGATATCGGAAAAACAGTAGATAAAAGCGTTGAGGGACCTCACGCATTAATCGGTTCCGAAATTGCAAAAAAATACAAAGAGAACCCGATTGTAGTTAACGCAATCGGTTCTCACCACGAAGATATTGAAATGGAACATCCTATTGCCGCACTTGTCCAAGCTGCAGATGCAATAAGCGGTGCAAGACCCGGCGCACGGCGAGAGCCCCTCGAAAGTTACGTTAAACGTTTGGAGAACCTGGAAAAATTAGCTGAATCCTTCGACGGTGTTGCTAAAACTTACGCAATCCAGGCGGGACGTGAAATCCGTGTGGTTGTAGAACCGGACAAAGTTGACGACGATTTCTCGGATAAATTGTCTTACGACATTGCTCAAAAAATTCAGGAAGAATTGGAATACCCGGGTCAAATTAAAGTTACCGTAATCAGAGAAGTTCGCAAAATAGCTTATGCAAAATAATTTGTTCTGATTTTTCATTTTGTTTTCGGTTAATTTAAAAGGAGAGATATGATGAAAAAGAGTTTGAAAATAGGAATTACGGGTGGAATAGGAAGCGGGAAAACCATGGTTGCCAAGTATGTTGAATCTTTAGGTCACCCTGTTATTTACGCCGATGAAATTGCCAAACAAGTAATGATAGAAGACGGAAATGTAAGAGAAAGAATAGTTGAAGCCTTCGGTGAAGAATCCTACCTCAACGGCGAATTAAATAAAGAATACCTCTCCGAAAATATTTTTACAAATCAGGATAATTTGAAACTAATGAATTCAATTGTACACCCACCTACAATGAAACGAATAAAAGACTTGATTTACGAAAAGGTTGGTCAAACAAATTTCGTATTTGTAGAAGCCGCTCTGATTTACGAGGCAAAGTTTCAGCATATTTTCGATTACATAATTTTAACAGTTGCCGAAGAGAACTTAAAAATTAAACGTCTGCTGCAAAGAGAGGATACTTCGGTTGAGGAGATAATAAAAAAAATGAAAAGTCAATGGCAGGATTCTGCCAAGCAGGATAAAGCAGACTTCATAGTAACCAACAATTCTACCGAAGAAGAACTTTACAAAAAGATTGATTTTATTTTAAGTGTGTTGGAAAAAGTAAATAAATGATTTTTTTAGCGAGGTAAATAATGGAAATTCTCAAGAAAGGAATCGTTAAACTTGTAGCGGCAATGCCTGAACCCGTCGTTTTTATTTTTGCAAAAAAGTACATTGCCGGCAATAAGCTTGAAGATGCAATGAGGGTCACCGAAGAACTTAATTCAAAAGGGATCTACACGACCATTGATGTTTTGGGAGAAGGAATCGTAAGTAAAGAAGAAGCCATTGAATCACAAAAACAGATATTGGAAATCTTTGACATTATTGAAGAAAGAAAGTTAAAGAGCAACGTTTCGATTAAACCGACGCAAATGGGATTAATGATTGACAAAGAATTTGCTTACAAATTAATTTCCGAAATTGCCGAGAAAGCCTCTTCCTACAATAATTTTGTACGCATCGATATGGAAGATTCTTCAACAACCGACGCAACAATAGAAATCTACAAACGTCTGCATCAAAAATACGACAATATCGGAATCGTAATTCAAGCTTATTTAAAAAGGAGTTTCGACGACGTAGCCGCACTTAATCCTTTAGGAACAAATTATCGCCTCTGCAAAGGGATTTACGTCGAGCCTAAAGAAATTGCTTTCAAAGATAGAGATGAAATAAGAGAAAATTATTTAAAGATTCTTACAAAAATAATTGACGATGGCAATTACATCGGCATTGCAACTCATGACGAGTATTTAATTAATAAAGCTTACGAAATAATTAAAGAGAGGAATCTCAGTAAGGACAAATTCGAATTTCAGATGCTTTACGGCGTAACGGAAAATTTAAGGGATAAAATAAACTCCGACGGTTACAAAATTAGAATTTACGTGCCTTTCGGCGAACAGTGGTATCCTTATTCCGTAAGACGTTTGCAAGAAAATCCCCACATTGCTTGGTACATAACTAAAAGTATTTTTAGTTTGAAGTAATGAACGTCCTCGGAATAGAAAGCTCTTGCGATGAAACTTCTGCCGCTGTCCTTTCCGAAGGGATTTTAAAATCCAATTTAATTGCTTCACAAGATTTTCACAAGAAGTATGGCGGAGTTGTCCCCGAGCTTTCCAGCCGCGCCCACCTTCAAATAATTGTCCCGTTAGTTAAAGACAGCCTTCGTAAAGCACAAACGGACTTAAGAGAAATTGACGTTGTTGCCGCTACCGCCGGGCCTGGGCTAATCGGGGCTTTGTTGGTAGGGCTTTCTTTCGCTAAGGGTTTAGCCTTTTCGGCACATAAAAAATTTGTGCCGGTAAATCACATCGAGGGACATATTTTCTCCGGTTTCCTGATGGAAAAGAAGCCCGAATTCCCCTACCTCTGCCTTGTAATTTCCGGGGGACACACATTGCTTTTGATTGTCAAAAGCGATACCGAAATTATTAAGTTAGGAACAACCGTTGATGATGCCGCTGGCGAAGCGTTCGACAAAGTAGCAAAACTCTTAGGGCTTGATTACCCCGGCGGTCCTTTGATTCAAAAACTTGCAATGAAAGGGAATCCGAAGAAAATTAAATTCCCCGTTGCTCAATTAAAAAATCCTTACGATTTTTCCTTCAGCGGTTTAAAAACCGCAGTGCTTAGATTTAAGCAAAAGGAATACGGGGTTAACGAGAAAATCCCGGAATCGGATTTGCCCGATATTACTGCATCATTTCAATATGCGGTTGTCGAAGCACTTACACAGAAGGTTCTTAAAGCTCTTCACGAATTTAACGTAAAATCGATTTCAGTTGTAGGAGGCGTTGCGGCAAACTCTTCGATACGAAGCTCCATTGAAGAAATAGGAAATAAATTTGGTAAAAGCGTCGTTATTCCCGACTTGCAATTCTGCGGCGACAATGCAGCAATGATTGCTTACCGCGGGATGCAATTGGTTAAAGCCGGAGTAAATTTCCCGTTCAATTACAACGCTTTCCCCTCTTTGAAAAAAAGCTACTTAAGATTTTGGAAAACATGAACAAATGAACAATAAATTAAAAAATATTGTAAATATCGAAAAAGACAGAATGCCGTTAAACAGGAATGATATTCTTTTAATCTCCGCTTTCTTCGGACTTCTGTTCGGTTGGCTGCTTTATTTTTTCTTCGGTCCAAATTATTTTGCCGGACAAGCTCCAAAAGTCCTAACGGTTAAAAAAGGCGCCACTTTGGAAACGGTAATCGATTCCCTTTACAAAGACAGAATTATTCCGAATAAATTCGGGATGCGCGTTTCAGCCTTTATTTACGGTGCCGAGAGCAACATTAAAGCCGGCAAATATTTAATTCCAAGTGGTATGAGCTATATGAACCTTTTGGATTTATTAATTAAGGGTGTTCCAAGCGAACAAAAATTAGTTACAATTCCCGAAGGCATTTGGCAAAAGGATTTAGCTTCATTGCTGCATCAACAATTGGGACTGGATTCGGCAAAAATAATGAAACTCAGCAAAGACAAAAAATTTCTGAGAAGTTTAGGAATTCGCTACAAAAAATTGGAAGGGTATTTATTACCGGATACTTACTATTTCTTCCTAAATATGAGCGAAGAAGACGTGTTACGAAAACTAAAAACCGAGATGGACAAAATATTTGCCCGCTCGGACATTAAGAAGCAAATGAGAAAATTGGGAATGACGAAACATGACATTTTAACTTTAGCCTCCATCATCGATGGAGAATCGAATGTGATTTCGGAATTCAAAAGAATTTCCGGAGTTTACCACAATAGGCTTCACCGCGGGATGAAACTCCAAGCCGATCCTACAATTCAATATTTGCTGAGAAATAAAAAGAGGCACAACAAAATTTATTACAAGGACTTGGAAATCGATTCGCCTTACAACACTTACAAATACAGAGGATTGCCACCGGGGCCCATTAACAATCCCGGCAAGGAAGCAATAATGGCGGCTCTATTCCCAGAAAAAAATAATTATTACTATTTCGTTGCCGACGGTAGTGGCGGACACGTATTTGCAAAGAGTTTAAGTCAACATTTAAGAAACGTTCGGAAATACAGAAGATGGCGAAGAAGACAAAATTATTACAAATATTATTAACCGTAATACTGGCGTTTACCTTGGTTAAATGTGCTCATCAACTTCCGCCAACAGGCGGCCCCGTGGATACGATTCCCCCTGAAATAATAGATACTTTCCCGCCGAACGGTACTACAAATTTTTCGGACGACCACATTGATTTTACATTCTCAGAGTACGTCGAAAAGCGCTCGGTAAAAGATGCCATTTTTATCTCCCCGAATATTGCCGGCGAAAAGGACTTCGACTGGAACGGCAGAACTCTTGAAATTTCATTCGAAAAAGATTCTCTTCTTTCAAATACAACTTATTCGGTTACCGTCGGTACGGACGTAAAGGATGTTAATCATGGAAACAACATGGCGGGGGCTTTCACTCTTTACTTTTCAACCGGTGCGAAAATCGACAAGGGCGTTATTAGCGGAAAAGTTTTTGCCACAAAGCCTTTGGGAATAATGATTTTTGCTTACAAGGAAAGTCTTGGTAAAGATAATCCGCTTAAAGACAAACCTAATTACATTTCACAAGTGGGTAAAGACGGCATGTTCAAAATCGGCGGACTTTCTGCAGACAATTACAAAATAATTGCGGTTCGAGACAAGTTCATGGATTTGCTTTACAACATCGGAGAAGATGCCTTCGGCGTTCCGTTTAAAAAAGCATCAATTACGGCAAAAGATTCTTTAATCTCCGGCGTTAATTTCTTTATGAGTCGGGAGGACACAACAGCGCCAAATATTTTAGACGCAACGATGACGGATAGAAACCACGTCTTTCTCAAACTTTCCGAACCGCTCGATTCTTCAAAACTTTCCGCTTCAAACTTTTATTTTTACGATTCATCCTCATCACAAAAATCTCCGATTAATTTCTGGTTTAAGAAAAAGAACAAATCATCGGAATATTTTTTAGCCTTCTCCGATACGCTTAATTCCGTTGATGAAAATTATTTAATTGCTGAAAATATTTACGACAAAGCGGGGAACCAACTTCCTCACATTGAATTGCCTATTGCCGTAAATGAAAAGCCGGATACGGTCAGCGTTAACATAACATCTCTTTTTACCGATTACAATGGCAAAATAAATCCCCATGATGCAATAATCTTTGCAGAATTTTCGGATGCGGTAGATTCTCAAAAAGCAAAGCGAGGAATTGAAGTGTTTGATAAAGACAGCGTAA
This sequence comes from Melioribacteraceae bacterium, assembly GCA_015486905.1. Lineage (GTDB taxonomy): Bacteria > Bacteroidota > Ignavibacteria > Ignavibacteriales > Melioribacteraceae > WFQV01. The sequence continues at coordinate 13,215 of WFQV01000035.1, forward strand.
AGCAAAAATTTAATGTAAGATTTCCAAATTCAGCCCTTGCGAAAATTACACTGCTATCGGTAAAACCGGATAATAAATACAGCTTCGCATTTAATTTAAATTATTTTCAGGATGCCGCCGGCAACGTTAAAGACACTACCTATTTTAAGACTCTTACATCAATGGGCAAACTTAATTTTTCAGGCGCCGAAGGAATGGTAAAAATCAATTCGCAAAAACCAGTGATTGTTCATCTGCAAAAAGCAGACGATGAGAAAATAATCTACACTCAAAAATTAGTTCAAAATAAGAACTTTAAATTCTCTTCCGTCGTTCCGGGAAAATATTTACTGTGGGCTTTTGAAGATAAAAACCGAAACGGCAAGTACGACTTCGGTAAAGTTTTGCCTTACACACTTTCGGAAAGATTTCAATTTTACAGCGACACGCTAAATCTGCGCGCTCGTTGGCCGGTTGGAGACATTCTGCTTAAATTTCAAAAGTAAATCGGGAATCGCAATCCGGAAGCGTTGAATAGTTTAATGTCACTAACCTTAAAAAAGGGTTCTAAAACTCGTCTTCTTTTCCACGCAAAGAACGCAGAGAATTGTATCTTAAATTTATCCTTTGCGAAAAAATCTTTGCGGGCTCTGCGTGAAACGTTTTTCTTGATTTCCCCACAAAAGATTTAGAAAATATTTCCACGCAAAGAACGCAGAGAATTTTTATTCTTTGCTGTCTCTGCGTGGAACCACAAGTACTACAAAACATGGATTAGAAATTGTTGGAAAGCGGGGAATTTTACTTTTCTTTAATTCGTTTTTAAAACCTTCTTTACCTCTTGCATCGTTAACTTTCTGTAACTCCCCACGGGCAAATCGGCAACACTAAGAAATCCGATACTTTCACGGTGCAACCTCTTTACATTATATTTAAAAAGCCCGAACATCCGTTTTACGAAATGGTATTTCCCTTCCGTTGTAAAAACACGTACATTTTTAAAATCTTTTCTCTTAGGAAATTCCACGCGAATAAATTTACTTTTTTTACCCTCAAGGAAAACACCTTTTAACAATTTCTCCTTGTGGCCAAACTCGAGAGGTTTGTCAAGCAATGCCAGATAAACCCTTTGAAATTTATTCCTCGGATGAATCAATTTATTAGCGAAGTCGCCGTCGTTAGTAATAACCAAAGCGCCGGTGGTATTGTAGTCAAGACGCCCCACGGGGAAAATTTTTGCGTTCGATTTAATCAACGAGACAACAGTTTTTCTTCCCTTTTCATCCTCGGTGGTAGTAACATACCCCTTTGGTTTGTTGAGTAAAAAATAAACCTTCTTTTCGGGTTTTATAATTTCGCCGTCAAGTAAAATCGAATCCTTCGCCGGATCAATTTTTCTGCCCAACTCAACAACAACCTTACCGTTAACCGAAACCCTGCCTTGCAAAATTAGTTCATCGCTCTTGCGGCGGGAAGCAGCTCCGCACTCGGATAAAAATTTATTGAGTCGTATCGGAGTCATTTTCGCTCACCTCTTTTTCCAATATTTCCTCCTCAACAGCATTTTGGAACAATTTACGCTTTTGTTCAATGAAATCTTCGTCTTTCATTATTTCTTCAATCTCCCGCGGCTTCGGCAAGTCGGTTAATTTATTTAATCCGAAATATTTTAAGAAGTTCTTAGTTGTAACGTAGAGCAAAGGGCGCCCCACCGTCTCCGCTCTCCCCTTAATTGTAATTAAGCCTTTCTCCAACAATGTGTTAATCATATAATCGGAATTAACTCCGCGAATAGTTTCAACTTCCGGTTTTGTAATAGGCTGTTTGTAAGCAATAATAGCAAGGGTTTCCAGTGCCGCTTGACTTAAACGCCGTCTGCTTTTTTCAGTTGAAAGGTAACCCACATATTTTGAATATTCGGGTAAAGTACCGAAAGTAAAGCCGCCGGCTAATCTTAAGATTCTAAACGGTCTGTCGGTTTCTTCGTAGCGTGCATTTAGAAAGTCCACATATTCGTCAATCTCTTTCTCTTTAACGTCAACATCGTCACCGTCAATTTCTTTAATAGCGGCAATTATTTCCTTTGCCGGCAAGGGTTCGTCGAAAGCAAAAATTAATGCTTCAATAACCGAGTTGTAAATCTTTTCCATCTGCAATCCTGTAAATCATAAAATCGTTAAAATTAGGTGTCTCTTCAATCCCGACAGCACCTAATTTAATAAGTTCTAACAAAGCAATGAAAGTAACAATTATTCTTAATTTCTGCCGCATTCCGGCAACCAAATCCAAGAAATGTACGTAATCAGATTTGGAAATACGTCCGAGAATAAAATCAATCTGCTCGTCGATTGTTACATTAAATTTTTCAATTTCATGAACCGGTTCGTTCTGTCTGTCGATTAAAACTTTTTTAAATGCCTTAAGCAAATCGTAAATTGTAATGTTCTTAAGGAGTTTTTCAACGTTTTCAACCTTTTCTTTCTTGTCGGCTTTGAAATAACTACGTGAATAAATCTTCCTTTGATTTGCTTCCATGTAAGCAAACTCTTCCGACATCTCCTTGTAACGTTTGTATTCCAAAAGAGCGTTAACCAAATCGGTGCGGGGGTCAATTCCCTCTCCCTTATTGTTAACTTCTTTCGGAAGCAGCATACGAACTTTAATCTGCATTAATGTTGCTGCCATCAAAAGGAATTCGCCTGCCACTTCCAAATCCAGCTGCTTCATCATGTGCAGGTAACTCATAAATTCGGAAGTGATTTTGGAAATGGGGATGTCGTAAATGTTCAATTCGTCCCGTTTAATAAAGAAGAGAAGTAAATCCAAAGGACCTTCGAACTGATTTAATTTAATCTTGTACATTATCCCAAATTCATTGCTTTGTGAACTTCGCTCATAGTTTTGCGAGCTTCTTCTTTTGCACGCTTCTCGCCGTCGGCAAGAATGTCCTTCACCTCGTCAATGTGAGATTCGTAGTAATTTCTTTTCTCAATAAAGGGCGCAAGGAATTCGTTTATTTTTGCGGCACATTTTAATTTACAATCCACACAGCCGAGCGCACCACTACGGCAACCTTTCTCAATTTCCGGGACCTCGGTTGGATTAAACTTTTGGTGGTAAGTAAACACAAGACAAACTTCCGGGCGTCCGGGGTCGTTCCTTCTTATTTTCTGCGGGTCGGTAACAGCCTTCCGCAATTTTTTATTTACCTCGTCCGGAGCATCCGAAAGTAGAATTGTGTTATTCAGAGATTTGCTCATCTTAGCATTACCGTCCAAACCGGGTAAACGTGCAAATTTCGAAAGCAGAGGTTCCGGCTCGGGGAAAATTTTACCATATTGATTATTAAACCGCCGTGCAATTTCACGAGTTATTTCCACGTGGGGTACTTGGTCCTCACCAACGGGAACGGCATTGCCTTTGTAAAGCAAAATATCCGCCGCTTGAAGGACGGGATAGCCGAGATGTCCGTAAGTAATATTCTCAATTTTCAAATCACGCACTTGGTCTTTAACCGTAGGATTCCTTTCCAAACGTGCGGCGGTAATCAGCATTGCAAAAATCAAGTAAAGCTCCGTATGTTCTTTAACTTGCGATTGCCGGAAAATGGGGCTCTCCCCGGGATTCAATCCGGCAGCAAGCCAGTCAATTACCATTTCAATTGTATTATCATAAATCTCAGATGTGTCCAAATTCGTAGTCAAAACGTGGTAGTCGGCAATTAAATGAAAATTCTCATACTCTCCTTGGTATTTAATCCAATTCTCCAATGCGCCGGTGTAATGCCCGATGTGAAGTTTACCCGTAGGACGCATTCCGCTCAATATTCTTTTCTTTCCCATTTCCCGTTAAAATAATTATTGAAAAAATTAAATAACAAAGATAAATAAAAATTGTATTCTTTGCGCTCTTTGAACATGAAAGGTTTATGGTACAGGTTTAAAATCCGTGGCGAAAAATAAAAAAAATAAGAAAGAAGAAACAAGAAATAAGAAATTGTTAAGCGCGAAACGCCCGCCTTCGTCTGCGCTTCGCTTGACTACGTCGTGACAAGCAAGAGGTAAGACGCTAGACGTGACGTTAGTTTCATTATTAGTTTAAGGTTGAAAATGGAAAGAGGTAAACTGAAGGGGTTCAAGCTAATTCGTACTAAACCGAAAACCTTGCATGGTTGGATAAATGGATGTTTGGATGTCCGACTTCTCCCGACAAGTCGGGAGACGGGGTGTTGAAAAATTTGAACTTTTAACTACGCCAAACATTTCGATAGATTGCTTCACTTCGATACCTTCGGCATCGTTTTTGTTTTTCCAAATTTTCTTCTACAAGCATTCGATACCTTTGGGCTCGGTCATTTTTCAAACCTATTCACCCTTTCCCCGCATTCTACGGGGCGAGGTTCTCAAAACACACCAAGAGTAAGCTCTCCCTCCTTCCTGCCCTGCCTACCGGCAGGCAGGTCGGAAAGGGAAGGAA
>WFQV01000036.1 GCA_015486905.1 Melioribacteraceae bacterium
CGGCGAAAACCACGCCGCCCGCCTGCTGGAAAAAATTAAAGCCGAGAAGGAGAAGCTCACAAAGAACACAAAGGGCACAAAGAAATTTAAAGAATTACCTCCCATCAGCGAAGACGAAAAACCGTTTGACCTGCCGGAAGGTTGGGTGTGGTGTAAATTGGGGGAAATTTCATATAACATTCATTATGGTTATACAGCTTCTGCAAATAACAAAATTTTTGAACCTAAGCTATTAAGGATTACAGATATACAAGAAAATAATGTCAATTGGAAAAGTGTACCAGGTTGTTCAATTAATGAATCAGATATTCCTAAATACATGCTTCATGAAAATGATGTTTTGATTGCAAGAACAGGTGGCACAATAGGTAAAACTTTTCTTGTAAGGGAATTACCCTATAAATCTGTTTTTGCTTCGTATCTTATTAGACTTATTCCGGTTTTGCTATTCAATGTAAGTTACCTAAAATATTTTATGGAAAGCCACTTATATTGGTTACAATTAAAAAAAATGTCCTGGGGTGGTGGGCAGCCCAATGTGAATGCAACCAATTTAAATAAAATGTATTTTCCCTTACCACCCTTTGCCGAGCAACAAGCCATCGTCGAAAAAGTGGATCGGCTAATGGCCAAAATCGATGCGCTGGAAGAGCAGGTAAAAAGCCGCAAAGCACAGTCCGAGCAGTTGATGCAAGCTGTTCTAAAGGAGACATTTCATGCATAATAATAAACACAAATTATTTAACAGTGTTAAAAAATTACTTTATTTTATAATTGTGCTATCAGCTTGTAAAAAACAGAATTATTCTCTCTTTTCGATTGCGGATAATCGACTGAAATCTTAAGTTTTAATGCGACAAAAAAAATTTTGTTTAACGATTAAAATAAGGTGAAGAAATGAGTGATAAGGAATTTAATCCGTTTGAGATGGCACAGGTGCAGTTCGATAAAGTTGCCGATTTGCTGAATTTGGACGATGCTACGAGAGAATTGTTAAGAAATCCTTTGCGAGAATACCAGTTCTCAATCCCCGTTAGAATGGACGACGGAAAAGTAAAAATATTTAGGGGCTTTAGAGTTCAGCACAACGATGCCCGCGGACCTGCCAAGGGTGGTATTCGTTTCCACCCGCAGGAGACAATAGACACCGTACGCGCCTTGGCGATGTGGATGTCATGGAAATGTGCCGTGGTTGACATCCCCTTGGGCGGTGGTAAAGGCGGTGTAATTTGCGACCCACACAATTTAAGCATGCGGGAACAGGAAGCTATTAGTCGTGGCTGGGTAAGACAAATGGCAAAGAACGTGGGACCTGTTAACGATGTGCCCGCACCGGACGTAATGACAAACGCACAACATATGCTTTGGATGTTAGATGAATTTGAAACCATTCACGGCGGTAAATATCCGGGATTTATTACCGGCAAGCCCGTGGGAATGGGCGGCTCGCTGGGAAGAACGGAAGCCACCGGCTACGGTGTTATTTTTACTCTTCGTGAAGCACTTAAAAGATTGAACATCGACATCACAAAAACGAAAGCAGCAGTACAAGGATTTGGGAACGTTGCCCAATACGCAATTAGAAAATTCACCGAATACGGCGGTAAAGTAATTGCAGTTGCAAGTTGGGACCAAAACGACCAATGCGCTTACACATTCAAAAAAGAAAGTGGTGTTGACGTTGACGAACTGTTGGGTGTAACCGATAGATTCGGCGGTATCGACAAAGTAAAAGCCGAAGAATTAGGTTACGAAAGATTGGACGGCGACGACTGGCTGAGGCAGGACGTCGATATTTTACTCCCCGCCGCTCTTGAAAATCAAATACGCGAAGATAATGTAAGCGGAATTAACGATGGCGTTAAAGTTATTGTCGAAGGCGCCAACGGACCTACAACTCCCGATGCAGATAAGATAATTGAAGAGAGAGATATTTTCTTAATTCCCGACTTTTTAGCAAATGCCGGCGGAGTTACTTGCAGTTACTTTGAACAAGTACAAAGCAATATGAATTACTACTGGGAAAAAGAAGAAGTGCTTGAAAAATTAGATACCAAAATGACCTCTGCTTTCGAAGTTGTTTACAACTTTGCCAAAGAACATAATGTTTTTATGCGTGACGCTGCTTACGTGATTGCCGTCAGCAGAGTAGCTCACGCCTGCAGAGACCGCGGCTGGGTTTAAAACTTAAATAGCCGGGAAATTTTTCCGGCTATTTTTTTCTTTCTTGAAGGGAAAATTCGGTGGAAAAAGAATCTAAAGAAATTAAATGTATTTACAAAATCGAAAGGGCTCTCATTCACGGTGCCATTAGCATCGACGATGCTTTTAACGTTGCTTTGAAAGAACTGCCACACGGATTTTTACATCCAAAAGAATTGAACGTACAAATCAAATTTGACAGTAAGAATTTCACCCTCCGTCCCTTCCCCGAAACCAAATGGTCTCTCGAAGCACCTATTATTAAACTTGAAGAAACTATTGGTAAAATAAAAGTTTTTTACGAACACAAATTACCCCCCGAAGATTTAGGCCCCTTTCTGCATTCCGAACAAAAATTATTAAATACGGTCGGTAAAAGACTCGGATACTTTGTGCTTCAAAAAGAATTGGCGGAACTTTACGGCGACGAGGAAGTCTTCCGTCAATCCTTTGAAGGAAGGGAAGAAAACTGGCGTGCCGTTTTGGATGTGATTAGAAAAACAGAGCCAAATCTGTTCCACAGATTACTTAGAAAAATTCTACGCTTGCTTTGTCTTGAGGAAGTGAAGGGCGCGGCCAGGTTATTAAATCTCTCCACGATTGATTCTAAAGTTTCCACTTCAAAGACCGAAGATGAAAACAAACCCTTACGTAAAAAAGTAATAAATAATTACGACGAATACATTGAAGCAATTTTAGGATTGGCAGCGGAAAATATTCCCGAAGCAATTTTATTCGGTAAAATTCAAAAGTGGATTAAAGAAGACCGCTCCGGCGATTTGATTAAAACATTGGAAAGTCAGGACACTTCTCTTTCCGAAATTAGCGATGCAATTAGAAAATATTACCATATTGCACCCGAGAAGTTCGAAATGTCACCTGCCGCTGTTAAAGGTTTGAGAGTTTCTCTGCTGCGACGTTTCTTTACCGACCATATTGATTTTATTAATATCGCCAAAGAATATATTAAAATTACCGACTTCTACAGTTTAATAAACAGGATGGTTTTTCCGCAGACAAGCCATGGTAAGTTGGGCGGTAAAAGCGCCGGACTATTCCTCGCTAAAAAGATTTTGGAGCGCTCCTCCAATGCTGCGGGAATTAGCTTGGAAGTTAAAACGCCGAAAACATGGTACATCGCCTCAGACGGCATATTGCATTTTATGCATTACAACGATTTGGAAGATGCTTACGAACAAAAATACAAGGACATCGAAGAAGTACGGTTGGAGTATCCTCAAATAGTTCAAGTTTTTAAAAATTCCGAATTTCCACCGGATATGGTTAAAGGTCTTTCAATGGCGCTTGACGACTTCGGCAGCAATCCTTTAATTGTACGCAGCTCCAGTTTAATGGAAGACCAATTGGGAGCCGCTTTCTCCGGCAAATACAAAAGTCTTTTCTTAGCCAATCAAGGGCCGAAATCCAAAAGGCTTGCCGATTTGTTGGACGCAATTGCTGAGGTTTATGCTTCTATTTTCGGTCCCGACCCAATTGAATACCGTGCTGAAAGGGGAATGCTGGATTTCCACGAAGAGATGGGAATAATGATTCAAGAAGTTGTGGGTAACAAAGTCGGGAAATATTTTTTGCCTGCTTTTGCCGGAGTGGCTTTTAGCAATAATGAATTTCGTTGGTCGCCAAGGATTAAACGTAACGACGGATTGC
>WFQV01000037.1 GCA_015486905.1 Melioribacteraceae bacterium
AAGATTTCACAGATTATCCCCGGCGCACCAAAACTACTTGACGAAATTGTAATGAGAGCTTTGGCAAAAGACCCGAACGAAAGGTACGCTCATTGTGACGAATTCATTAAAGACTTAAACCGTCTCGAGAAAGTACTAACGGAAATGCATTCCCAATTTGCCGGAGGTAAAAGGAGACGCAAAAAGCCTAAGAAAGCTGTTAACATTTCTCTTTTTGTCGGCTTTATTATTGTGCTTTTAGCTTTAAGCTGGTTTGTTTACAAGCAAGTTGATGAACTTTTCAAAAGCAAACAGCTTGATGTGCTTAAGCAATATTCTATTGAATCTTTGTTTAAATCTTCGGATTATTTCCGTGGCTTTAGTGCAATTGAGAAAACCCAATTACCGATAAAATCCTCGGTAAATGCAATTAAAATGGTTGACAATAGAATAGGAATTGCCGTAGCGGATTCGGGCTATGTTATTGCAACCACAAACGGCGGTGCTAAGTGGACTGTAACAACACGCTTGGATTCAATTAACCTCCATGATGTTTATGTTAAATCCAATGGAAGCATTTTCATTGTCGGTGATTCATCTTCAATTTTCTACGGTAAAAGTTTTAACGATTTTCAAGTTCTCAGGTTAAATGGCAATTACGCCTTATTTAATATTAACTTTATTGATGAATTTACCGGCTTTATTTTAGGTAATGAAGGTTTAATATTAAAGACGGTTGATGGTGGAAAAAGCTGGCGAAATATTTCCGTTTCGGCATCCGAACTTCTTTATCAAGTGAAATTTTTGCCTGATAATAAAAACGGTATTATTGTTGGTAAAAGAGGAACGATACTAAAAACCACTGATGGTGGAGACACATGGCGAAAGTTAAAACCGTTTACAACAAAATATTTGAAATCCGTTGATTTCCTAAATGAAAAAGTCGGTTTGATTGTAGGCGGTGGCGGGAGCATATTTAGAACTGATAACGGCGGTGAAAGTTGGAATAAAATGGAATTTAAGCAGGTCCGTGGCTTAAATAAAGTTCTTTTTATTAAAGATGAAATGGCGGTCGTTGCCGCAAATAAAGGCATGCTCTTGATTTCAAAAGATTCCGGCTACAGCTGGAAACTTTTCGATACACACACTTTTATTAACTTAACGGATATTTCTACAAGTCCGAGAGGAGATATTTATTTGAGCGCTATTTTCGGAACTCTTTTACATATTAAATAAAAGACTAAGCAGTTGGACTTATGTCCTTAAAAAATAATAAGATAGCCATATTACTTCAATTTAAATACCTCTGTGTTTTTCTTATTAGTGGAATAGATTTACTCCTTCAATTTATTTTAATTACTTCTACTTTTTCGTACGAATACGCTGTGGCAAACGCCATTATTTTGTTTGTTTTCTGTGGAATTTATTCCATTAAATATTCCCTTAATATTTCCGCATCAGCAAAGAAGACCAATATTTTAATCTATTTTTCAGCATTCATTTTACCGATTATTATTTCTTTTGCCTTTAACTTGATTTTTGGAGCATGCCCGGTTGTTCCGGGATTTAAATATTATTTTCTAATCGTCTTCCCGGCTCAAGTTTTGGGAATAGGAGTAGGAACTTTTGCTGCCTCAGAATTTAAAGGAATCGGTAAATACTTAACACTTACAACCGTGTTTTTGGTTTTTGCACTTGAAAGCTTTATAGAATTTTATTTTTACCCACAGGTTTATTTTTTTAATCAGATTATTCTTTACTGGCCCGGAACAATTTATGACGATTTGATTCAAGTTAATAATTTCTGGTTTTTGTTTAGAATAATTACACTTTTCTTCGCATTTTTTTTCTTTTTTATTTCCAAATTAAAACTAAAGACACACACAAAATTCGCAATACTTGTAATTGTTTATTTGGGATTTTTCTTCTTAAAACCTCATCTTCATTTAAGTACAAATATGGGTAGAATTAGAGAAGAATCGAAGAAAATTTTACAAACCGAACATTTTAATATTTTAATCGGAAAGAAATTAGACTCAAACGAAGAATCTTTTGTAAAGGGGCTTTTTGAATTTTACTACGATGAGTTGGAAAAAGAATTAAAACTTAGACCGAAGAAGAAAATAACCGCCATTATTTTTCAAAATTCTCAACAGAAGGAGAAATTATTCGGTACGAAAAATGCCGATATTGCTAAAATTTGGCTTTCGCAAATTTATTTGGATTATGGTTCTTACCGGACAAATTTAAAACACGAATTAGCGCACATTTTTTCCGGGAGCATAGGGAACACTTTGTTTAAAATGCCGGCTCATTTTAACGTTGCATTGCTCGAAGGTTTTGCAACTGCGGCAGCGGATAATTTTGACGAAGCCGAAATCGATTACCCCGCCGCATTGGATTACAAAATATCCGGTAAAATGCCCATTGAAAGAATTTTTAAAGGATTAAATTTTTATTGGTTAAACTCTTCAAAATCTTATGCTTACGCAGGTTCTTTCTCAAATTATTTGAAGGGAAAATACGGCATTAAGAAATTTGAAAGATTTTACAATGGTGGGAATTTTAAAAATGTCTTCGGTAAAAGTATTGATTCTCTCTCAATTGAATATGAAAATTATCTGAAAAGTTTGGATGTTGTACCGAACAAAAGTCGCTGGCAACTTTACTTCGGGAGAACCCCCGTAATTAAGAAATTCTGCTTCAGAACGGTTGCCGAAGAAAGGGAGCAAGCCGAGAAATTAACATCTCTAAAAGAATTTAAGAAAGCCGAGAAAATTTACGCTAAATTAGTACAATCGGTTGGTAGTGCTAAAGATTTTATGAATTTACTTTTCATCAAATTAGCTCTTAGAAAGTACAGAGAGACATTTTCCCTGCTTGAAAAATATTTAAGTAAATTTAAGAAATCTTCCGAATATTTCCGTTTGCTTCTCGTCAAAGCCAAGGTTTTGAGATTTCTGGGAAGGAATAAGGAAGCAGAGGATTTACTGAAAAGAATTATTAAATTAAATGTCCATCCGAATTTAACGTATTTAGCGGGAGCAAGACTCGAACTTTTGAAAAGAGGATTTTTAGCCGATACACTATCCTTAAAAAAGAGAGAAGATCTTTTTGAAAGTTTAATTTTCAACGAAAAGGATTCCCGCTTTATTTTTAGCTTACTTTATTTGGAAAGAGCCAAGAAAAAATGTAAACTAATTACTAAATTTACTTCTCAAATAAATTCGTTAAAGTATTTGGATTCTTATCACTTAATTAAATTGGCAAGGATTTGTGAAACAAATTTGAAATTTGAAACCGCGTTAAAATTGCTTGAAAAAGCTAAAGAAATTAATAATTTTAGTTTTCGTGAAAAGGTGATAGGCGAAGAAATTGAGAAAGTCAAGTATTTAGAAAAGAATTGTGGTAAAAAATGGGAATGAAAAAAGTCAGAATAGAAAAAATAGAGAAGCATTTAAAAAAATTGTATTTTCTGAAGAATATTCAAGAAATATCCCGGGAGCAAGAACTGCAAGTTTTTCTTGTCGGCGGCTATGTGCGAGATATTTTGCTTGACCGCGAAAAATCGGACATTGATTTCTTGGTTGTGGGCGATGTTTACACGTTTGTACGTGACTTTGCGAAAAAACTTAACGTCGAAAATATTTCCGTTTTTAAAAACTACGGCACTGCGCATTTTAATTACCAAGGTCTCGATTTTGAATTTGTGGGAGCAAGGAAGGAATCATACAACAAAGACAGCAGAAACCCGAACGTTTTTGAAGGCACATTCGAAGATGATATTAAACGGAGAGATTTCACAATCAACGCTTTGGCTGTTTCCGTTAATAGCGAAGATTTCGGCTTGGTTTACGATTATTTCAACGGTTTGGAGGATATTAAAAATAAAATAATAAGAACTCCTCTCGATCCGTTTAAAACTTTCGACGACGACCCGCTCCGTATTTTACGTGCTTTCCGTTTTGCTTCTCAATTACAATATGCTCCCGTCAAAGAAATTCTGCAAGCCGCCGAACAGATGCGTGAAAGGTTGAAAATTATTTCGCAGGAAAGAATTACGGAAGAATTCTTTAAAATTCTAACTTCCCCAAAACCTTCTGTGGGTCTTTCTTTGCTTTACAACACAAAAGTACTTGAAGTGATTTTTCCCGAGATTGCAAATTTAGGGGGAGTTGACCAAAGGAAGGATTTTCATCATAAAGATGTTTTTCTGCACACGCTTCAAGTTGTGGACAATATTGCCGCCAGGAGTGAAAACGTTTGGCTCCGTTTTGCAGGATTGGTTCATGATATTGCCAAACCGGCTACGAAAAAGTTTATTGAAGGAGTGGGCTGGACTTTCCACGGTCACGAAGAAATTGGTGCCCGGATGATGAAGAAAATTTTCAAACGAATGAAACTCCCGATGAACAAATTGAGTTACATTGAAAAATTAGTCCGCCTTCATCTCCGTCCCATGGCTTTGGTTGACGAGGAAGTAACCGATTCGGCGATACGACGGTTTGCAGTTAAAGCCGGAGAAGATTTGGACGATTTAATTACTCTTTGCCGTGCCGATATTACAAGTAAAAATCCTGTCAAAGTTAAAACTTATTTGCACAATTACGAAATTGTAATGCAGAAAGTAAAAGAC
>WFQV01000038.1 GCA_015486905.1 Melioribacteraceae bacterium
AAATTCAACTCTTACAATTTCATTCCTGTGGTTTACCTTTTAACGGAAGAAAATGATTTCATTAATGCACGAAAAATAAAAATATTCGACGAAGATTTTAACATTGTCGAAATCGAGTATGACGACGGTTTGGAGCCGGAAGATAATCGCGGAAGAAACGGAGAAATTATTTTCAAAGATACAATAGAAAAAGCAGGCGAAGAATTAAAAAATGTAATTGAAAAATTTAACTTTACCGAATATGCTTTAACCTCAATCTCGGCTTTCCGTGAAGGGGCAACATTTGCCGAAGCTACAAAAAAATTCTTTTTTAATTTGTTTGACAAATACGGAGTAGTTTTATTTGACCCGAACAATCCCGACGCTAAAAAATCTCTTTCCAAAATTTTCAAACAGGAATTTGAGAACCACGAACTTCATTCCGAAGATGCGGTTTTCCGAAGTGCTGACGTCGAGGAATTTTACGACACGGTAGTAAAAGTAAGACCTGTTAATTTGAAGTTTGCCTACAAAAAAGGGCTTTACGCAATTGAACCTGACGAAAACATTTACAAACTAAAACGAAAGAGACAAAGTTTTACCGGAGAAGAACTTCTACAATTACTTACGGATGAACCGGCAAGGTTCACGCCAACAACAATGTTGAGAGCAATTTGCGAGAGCCATTTATTTCCTGTTGCTTTCGTAGTGGGAAATCCGGAAGAGATCAGCTCCTTTGCGCAAACATTATCGCTGTTTAAGTTTTTCGATGTTATAAAACCTCTCGTCTTTCCTTCGGCTTCCGTTACACTTTCCGAATTTCCATTTGAAGAACTGCTCTCAGAATTCGGATTACAAACGCACGACTTTTTTAACGACGGTGAAAATTTGAGGGACAAAATATTAAACAATGCCGACAACTCTTACTTGGAAAATATTTTTAATGAGGCAGAAAAAAACATTGTGAAAAATTTTTCCTTTCTGAAAGAAAAATTAACCGAATTCGAACCAAAGCTAAAAAGTAAAATAGAATCGGCACAAAAAGTTTCACTCGAAAACTTAAATCGATTAAAACAAAACGCATTCGAAACTCAAAAGTCCGGTTTCAAGGAAACAATGCAAAGGATTGAAAAAATCCGCGCTTCCCTCTTCCCGAACGAAAATCTTCAAGAGGAAGAAATAGCTGCCATCTATTTTATTGCAAAATACGGAGAAGACACAATCCCTTGGCTATTTAACCAGCTCTCAATAAATGATTTCCGGCATCTGATTACGGAGATTTGAGGAATTTGTTCAAAAACTTCCCGATTCAATTTATCAGTTTTGCAAGTACTTCTTTTGTGTAATTTTCCATTGAGATAAAATTTCCCTTTTTCACTGTAACTTCAATAAATTCGTTAATTGAATAAGGACGAATAAAAATACTAACTTTACCCTCTCTCCGTGTTTGGAAAATAGAAAACTCATAAAACACACGAGTATCCGGATGAACAGCAGGAGCAACAAAAGATAAATACTTTTTTAAATACTTTGAATATTCTTTACTTTCCTGAAAATGTCTCAAGACAGATGTGGTTTCAAAATTTAACTGCTGTGTTTTATTCCTTATTAAAGTAACTTCTATTAACCAAAATATTTCCTTCTTTCCGAGCGAATATAATTCAATATCTCCCTTATTCCCCGGAGCATGAGAATAGGGTTTACCGAGGTGATCAGCCTTGTAATTAGGTTTAATAGCAAATTTGTTTTGGTATTTTAACGCAAGAAATATTGCAATAAAAAATTCCAATTTTAATGGGTCCGGAATTTCATTAAATTCCTCAATAATGGTTTGTCTTTTTCCAATTCTCCTGATACTTCTTACAATAATTGACTCCGTAATATTGTATTTTTTAATGATATCCAAAATTTGATTTGTGTAAATTTCTCCTTTAATAACATCTTTCACTCGATATTTTTTCACAACTTTTAGGAAAAATGCATTGTCCTCATTTAGTTTATCAAAGTACTTTTTAGGGTTTGTTTTTTCATCTTCGTTTAAGATAATTTTAATTTTCAAAAGTTCTTTTACATATTAAAATTTATTCTCATTTAATTGAATAAATTTCCTGCCTCTGTAAATTACCGTGATAAATCCAGATATGAGTAATAAACGTCTAACAACATCGGGGTAATCCTGTACGACAGTCTTAAACCTTGTTTTAACCCCGTACTTACTTTTTACAAACGAATAGCAATCTTCCAAAGTGTTGAAAGTGTTATTTTCTAATATTCGAAGAAATTCTACGACATCACCATTACGAGAAAACATTGCAACAACAAATTGTTCAAAACTTAAAATTTTACCGCTTTCTCTCAAACGTAAAATTACTTCGAGAATAAATCTGAAAAAATTAAAATCATTTTTGACATTACGATATGGATTGCGTCTGTTGAATTTCATCGCTTGAATTGAAAAAGCCTCCTGTTCGTCTATTTCCCCCTTAATCAACATTTTAACAATAGGGCTGATAAAAAGTTTTTCACGGTATCTTGCATAAACAAAACCCAATTCTGAAGGAGTTCTCATATAAGTCCAGAAGCGTGAAGCATAGCCAGACGGGAAGCCACCATCTGCACGACGACTGCTGTTTACTTCAATGACCAAGTCCTTAATATCCTCAATAGCTGTTTCTTCCGTAATCTTTATTTTGTTGCTGGAAACAATTTTTTCCAAATAAAGTGTGGAAACAATTTCTAACAAAAGAGAGTCATTTAAGATTTTACCTTCCCACCGGCTGATGATTTTCAATATTCCCAAATATCTTTCGGGATTTCTAACAGCCGTTTCAAAAGCCATTTGCTTAAAGGTTGTCTTACGTTTAATCCTTTTATTCCTCATTTCAAAATCTTATTTGTTAAGAAAACTAATGTCTTCTTCAAACAGTTTTTCTTGAGAATCAATTTTCGGAATATAATTAGTTACCAACACCTCCAACATTTCTTTTAAACTATTATCATGATAACTAATGTAATTACTCTTAATTTCAAATGTGTTATATTTTTTAGACCAATTTTCGAAGACCGAATTATGTCTCTCTTTGTAACGAATAACATTTGAGATAGCAAATTTAATTTTTTTCTGATTAAGAGAATCCAAAAAATTAATTAAATTTTCCTCATCCTTAACAGTCCAGTACTTATTATATTCACTATTTGTTATTAAATAAGGCGGATCAAAATAAATAAAATCATCCACTTTGAATTCTTGAAAATTAAGAAATTCAAGATAGTCGAAATTGTAAAATTTAATCTTCTTGTTTTTTGTAAACAAAAAATAATCATAAAGTGCATTAACCACATTGCTGTTGAAGTCAACATTGCCAACAGGTAAATTAAAATTGCCATTCGAATTAAAACGTAACATCCTGTTAAAACCGTAAATCAGAAGAACAAATAATTTGAAATAGTCCCTTTCTTTTTCTTCGTTGAAATCTTTCTTGAGTTTTTCGAAAGCTTCTTTATTAAATCTCGCATAGTACGTTTTAGGAAATTTTTTCTTTAATTCAATTGGAACAATGTCTTTTTTAAACGATTGTGAAAATCCGTAATAGTTAATTATCTCATAAAGCTTTTTAAAAAATTCTTTGTTGTTGTTTCTAAAATTTAATAATAGTTTATGTAGTTCTATTAAGTATTTATCCTTGTCATTTAAAACATATTCATTTGCTAATACATTAAGGAAAACCGACCCCCCGCCCACAAAAGGTTCAAAGAAACGGTTAATGCTTTTTGGGAAAAGATGCACTATTTCATTAAGGAGTTTGTATTTATCTCCAACGTAAAATAACGGCGAACGTCTAAACTTTCTTTTAATCATTTACTTTTGTTAAAAAAAGGAATTCTTTGTGATTATTGAAATTTGTTTTACCTGTATTAAAAAATCTGTAGGGCTGCTCAAAAATTTTAGTCTCCCCTCTTTCTTTCAAAATAGTCAAAATTTCTTCAAGCTGAATTTTATTTTTCGATGAATTACTTTTTGAATTATAAGTATTATTATAGGAAACCGCAATAAACCGAAAATTTAAATTGTCAATTAAATCTTTAAAAACATTTTTAGCTTCAACAGTGCAATATTTACTCATATTTTGTGGTGTTGGTTTGAGTGCAACACCAAATAATTCAGGTTTATTCCAGGTTACAATATTCTCATATATGTGATAGAACCTGCTGTACTGCCTGGAATTGTAAGGCGGATCAATGTAAGCAATATCACCTTGAATTTTTCTTACCAAATTATTTGCATCTTCACGGTAAATCTTAACGTTACTAAAATTTTCCGCATGAATTAAATTTAACTTAAATGGTTTGGGAAGAATTTGTTTTTTAATATACGCATCAAAATGTCCCACTGTGTTAGCCAACTTATCCATTGAATAAATTAAAGATGCGAGTAAAATTGCAAATTCTTTACGTGTTAAACTACTTTTCCTTTTCTCCAAATCTTCCCGAATAAAACCGATTTTCTTAGCAGTATTATTATCAAAATATTTATTGCCAAAATGAATTGAAAAATAATTTTCTTCAATCGCAGAGGGCTTAACCTCATTGTAAAAATTAACCAATTCAATTACTTTGTATTTATCCCAATAAGAATTTTCAAAAAATGCGATGTAAATTATTTCATTGGAATAAAGAATGTCATTTAAAGCTACTTCTTCAAATAAATTTAATGCTCTTTGTGCAACAATTCCCGTACCGGCAAAAACATCAAAGAAAGTACTTGAGTTTTCCGTTTCCTCAATGATTTTTTGAAATATCCAATCAACCAATTGAGTCTTACTACCAATGTAACGCCTATTGGGAAGTTTGAAAGCATTGGAAAAAGAAACATCTTCAAAAAGAGTAGCATCGTAACTTAATTTTTGCTCTGCGATTTTCAAAGCTTTTAAACCGAAACTTTCTTTTTTAATTTCTTTAACTATTTTATTTCCAAGCCAATCGGCTAAAATTTCATCTTCAGGAAAATTGTAAAATTTCGCTAATTTAATGACTTGTTTTTTTGTCGGAATTCTTCTACCGTTTTCTATTCTGCTTAATAAAGAAACTGAAATTTGTGTCTTATCCGCTACCTCTTTTAAAGAAAGCTTTTTCCCTATTCTGATATTTTTAAATATATTTTCCAGAAATTTCCATCCAACACTTTTTGACATTTTTTGTCAAAAAATAAGTAATTACAATTATTATTACAAATAAAAAAAGCCGTCACAAGGACGGCTTAAATATTCGGTTTCGGATTATTATTTAACTTTCCAGGTATTACCGGTGTAAAGGAGTTTTTCCCAAGTGCCTTCTCCTTTCATTTTGGTTACTTTATCAATTTGCTCGTGAATTAAATAATCCAAAGAAGGTTCTTCGATATTTTTAAACACGCCGACAGGTGTCGGTAAATCAGGATGGTCCGTCATGTGAGCTAAAATAAAGGCTCTAATCGGGTTCGAGTCGTGCTCGTCGTGTACCCAAAGGTCATCAATCGTGTACTTGCCTTCGTTGAGATTTACAGCCTTTGGTTCGTAATTTTCAATAACAATTCCTTTGTCTTGATTCTTACCGAAAATTAACGGTTGACCGTGTTCGAGGTAAACAACATGATCTTCCTTTGTTTCTTTGTCCGTAAGAAGTTTAAAAGCACCGTCATTAAAAATAACACAGTTTTGGTCAATCTCGATGAAGGAGAAACCTTTGTGTGCATCGGCTTTCTTAAATATTTCTTGCAGACGTTTAGCATCGCGGTCAATTCCGCGCGCAACAAAAGTAGCTCCGGCACCGAGGGCAACGGAAGTAGCGTTGAAAGGATTGTCAACCGTTCCGTACGGACTGCTCTTGGAAATTTTCCCCTTTTCCGATGTCGGGGAATATTGTCCCTTAGTCAATCCGTAGATTTTGTTGTTGAATAACAGCACGTTCAGATCGATATTTTTACGTGCGGCATGAATGAAATGATTTCCGCCGATACTCAGGCAGTCGCCGTCGCCGGTAGCAACCCAAACGGAAAGTTTGGGATTAACTATTTTAAGACCGGTAGCAATTGCAATTGCGCGACCATGGATTGTGTGGAAACCGTAAGTGCTCATATAATAAGGGAATCTACTTGAACAACCGATACCGGAAATCCACACATAATCTTCCTTCTTGTGATCCAGCTGTGCGAATGTTCTTTGCACTTGAGCCAATATGGAATAGTCCCCACAGCCCGGGCACCATCTTACGTCCTGGTCGGATGCGAAATCTTTCGGTTTGTATTTATTTGCTTGTTTTTCCAAATTATTCTGCTCCATTTCCGCCTCCGAGAATTTCTTTTATCTTTTCAAGTATTTCTTTTGATTTAAATGGTAAACCTCTTACAAGGTTAAATTGAATTACGTCAATTAAGAATTGCGAACGAATTATTTTTGCTAATTGTCCCATATTGATTTCGGGAATAAGTATTTTATGGAATTTCGAAAGGACTTCGCTAAAATTGCTCGGGAACGGATTTAAATAATGAAGATGAACAAACGAGACGTCCAGCCCTTCCTGCCTTGCCTCGTCAACTGCATCTTTAATTGCACCGTAAGTACCGCCCCAGCCAACTACAAGTAATTTGCCTTCCGATGCTCCGTCAACTTCAACCTCGGGAATATCTTTCTGCATATTTTGCACTTTTTGCTGACGCACGGTAATCATGTGATGGTGGTTTTGCGGATCGTAACTTACGTTACCGGTAATATCTTCTTTTTCCAATCCGCCGATTCTGTGCTCTAATCCCGGAGTGCCCGGAAGCGCCCATGGTCTAACAAGATTTTCGTCTCTCAAATAAGGTTGAAAACCTTCGGGGTCGGTTCTGAACTTAACTTCAATTTTAGGAAGTTTATCCACATCCGGCAGTTTCCACGGTTCGGTACCGTTAGCAATGTAACCATCAGTTAGTAAAACAACGGGCGTCATGTATTTTAATGCAAGACGCGAAGCTTCAATTGCCATGTAAAAACAATTACTTGGAGTGGAAGCCGCAACAACAGCAACCGGAGCCTCACCGTTTCTTCCGTACATCACTTGCAATAAATCAGCCTGCTCGGTCTTGGTGGGCAAACCGGTACTCGGACCGCCGCGCTGAACGTCAACTATTACAATCGGCAGCTCTGTCATTACTGCCAATCCAACAGCTTCCGTTTTCAATGCAAGTCCGGGACCACTTGTGGTAGTAATAGCCAATGCACCGCCATAAGATGCGCCAATTGTTGATGTAACACCGGCAATCTCATCTTCCGCTTGGAAAGTAACTACACCGTAATTTTTGTATTTACTTAAATTGTGAAGTATTTCAGAAGCGGGAGTAATCGGATAGGAACCTAGGTAAAGTCTTAATCCGCTTAATTTGGATGCGGCAACAAACCCAATAGCCGTTGCTTCGTTACCGGAAATATTCCTGTAAGTACCGGGTTCTAATTTCGCGGCTTTAACTTTGTAACGAGTAGTAAAATAATCCGCTGTGTCTCCGAAATAGTAACCTGATTTTAAAGCTTTTTTATTTGCTTCCACAAGTTCCGGTCTTCTAGCGAATTTTTTCTCAATCCACTCCAAAGTAGGTTCAAGTTGTCTGTTGAACAACCAATAGGTAATGCCCAATGCAAAGAAATTTTTGCTTCTCGTTATTTCAATTGTAGTAAGCCCCGAATCTTTCAAAGCCTCCATTGTTAAAGTAGTAATGGGAACTTGATAAACTTGGAAACCTGACAAAGTACCATCCTCTAAGGGATTTGACTCGTATTTAGCCAAAGTTAAGTTCTTTTTCGTAAAGGAATCAATATTAACAATAATCATTCCGTGAGGTTTAAGATTCGGTAAGTTCTTTTTGAGTGCGGCGGGGTTCATTGCAACCAACACGTCGGGGCTGTCGCCCGGTGTGTGAATGTCCTTGGAACTAAAGTGCAATTGGAAACCGCTTACGCCGTAAAGTGTTCCGGCAGGGGCGCGAATTTCTGCAGGGTAATCGGGGAAAGTAGCCAAATCGTTTCCCGCCAGAGCGGATGTGTTGCTGAATTGGGAACCTGTCAACTGCATTCCATCACCTGAATCACCGGCAAACATCACAGTAACATCTTCCAATTCTTGTTCTTGAATTTTCTTTGTTTCTTCCATTTTTTTTGCTTCTCTTATTTTAGATTAACAATGAATTAATTGGTAAATCTTTAGCCTCTAAAATAATCATGATATTTAGATTTAACAATTTTTAAAGGTTGAATCACCTTATTTTTCGAAGAATTTTGAAAAATTCTTCCGGTTCAACAAATCCTGTGAGGCGTCGAACTTCCACACCGTTGGAATTAAAAATTAAAACCGTCGGCATTCCTTTAATGTTAAATTTCTTTCTGATTCTTTCCGTCTCATCGGACATTGTTTTCGTCATATCCACTTTGTAAGTGTCAAAATCTTTTGCAGCTGCTATTACTTTGGCGTCTGTAAAAGTTTTGGCATCAAGCTCTTTACAAGGGATGCACCAATCCGCGTAAAAATCTATTAATATTTTGTGGTTTGCATTTAAAGATGTTTCGTATTTTACGTAGGAATACTGCTCCCACCGAAGCCCTTGCTTTTCAGTCGGCCAAAGAGCGTAAACTGAAATAGCTAAAAGCAAAAGGGAAAATGCAATCTTAATCCAGTAAAATACTTTTACGTTGTTGCCTTTCCTGTCAATAAAAATAAGGTAAGCAGCCGAGAGGATTAAGAATACGGGTAAAAAATAATGAGCTACGTCCTTTGAAAAAAGAGGCTGGGCAAAGTAAATAGCCGCACCGAAAAGAATAAGCCCGAAAATATGTTCGACCCCTTGCATCCATTCACCTGCACGCGGCAGACTTTTAATTTTACCCGAGAATATTGCAAGAAAAATGTAGGGTGTTCCCAGCCCTATTGCCAGGAAGAAAAACATTAAAAACCCGTAAAGCACATCCCCTTTGGATGCAACGTAAGTAAGCAGACCAATTACAAACGGTCCAATGCACGGTGCAGCCACAATGCCCATCGTTAGTCCCATGAAAAAGGCACCGAAAGCACCGCCGCGCGCACCGCCGGCTTTCATTACCCAAGAATCGGGAAGTTTAAATTCGTAAACGTTAAATTGGCTTAAAGCAAGAACGATAAAAACCAAAACAATAAAAATAATCACATATGTATTTTGCAAAAGGGCACCGAATACCGCTCCGCTCATTGCAGTAACCACTCCAATAATAGAGTATGTTAATGCTATTCCGAGAACGTAAAGCACACCCAACATTGCTAATCTTTTCGTGTTGCCTTCACTCTGACCGCCGAAATACCCGATTGTAATCGGAATAAGGGGATAAATGCACGGTGTAAGGTTCAATGCCAAACCGCCTAAAAATACAAGAATAATGCTGAGCAGCAAACCGCTTTTGGCAAGCGTTTCGCCTATTCCCCCTTCACCTTCAGATGAAACTTGTGCTGTGTATTTTAAATCCAAATTAGAGAATATCCCGGAATTAATCTCATTAACCGGAACGGTTTTCCCTACCACATTAACTTCAACAGTATCAAGAAAATCATTTGGCGGAAGGCAGGAAGAATTGTTACAAGCCTGGTAGGAAAAGGTTATTTTCAAATTGTGCCGTCCCAAGGCAATAGTGTCGGGCACTTTTACCAACGCGCCTACTAAGAATTTTCCTTCGTAAACAGAGACGGGAATTTCCGAGAATGAAAATTTAATATCTTTTGCCTGCGGGAATTTTGTCTTCAACAATTCAAAAGGCTTTTCTATTGAAAGTTTGCTTGCAATTAAATCTTTTTCGTTCGGTTTAATTGAATTAATGTGCCAGCCTTCGTCCACCTTTAATTTCAAAGCAATTTTGATTTCACCGCCCGGCTGAACGGCATCAAGGGATTGAAATGCCTGTCCGCCCACAACTTTTTTGCCAAAGCCGAACTGACCGTAGGAAACGGCTGTAAAACCAAAGATAAGTAAAAAAGCAAATAATAAGAATCTATTTATTTTAAGAAAATATTGCTTCACGGTCTTCTCCATTTTTGAACAATTGGGAAACGGCGTCCGTAACCAAAAGCTTTTCTTGAAACTCTCAGCACCGGTGCCGCTTGTTTTCGTTTGAACTCGTTGTTGTCAATTGTTTGTAAAACCTTTCTTACTATTTCGGGGTTGCCAAGTCTCTCAACTATTTCATCGTACTCTTTGTATTCTTCCAAATACATTTCCAAAATTTGGTCGAGGAAGTCGTAAGGCGGAAGTGAATCTTCGTCCTTTTGCTCCGGTCGCAGCTCCGCCGAAGGAGCTTTGTGAATTATTTCCCAAGGAATAATTTCTTTCTCACGGTTGATATAGCGTGCTAATTTGTAAACTTGGGTTTTGTAAACATCTCCGATAACCGCAACCGCGCCGCACATATCACCGTAAAGGGTTGCATATCCGACGGACATCTCGGACTTGTTGCCCGTCGTGCAAAGCAAATATCCGAATTTATTGGAAAACGCCATAAGGTAAGCACCGCGAATTCTAGCTTGTAAATTTTCCTCCGTTACATCCGGCGGTTTATTTTGAAAAGCCGGTTTTAAAACTTCCAAATATTTTTCGAACACAGGCTGAATGGGAATAATGTTCTTTGAGATGCCGAGATTCTCCACAAGCTTCAACGAATCCTTAATGCTTCCCTCACTAGAATATTGAGAAGGCATTAAAAGGACGTGAACATTTTCCGGACCGAAAGCCCGTGCGGCGATGTAAGTAACAAGAGCGGAATCGATGCCGCCACTCAAACCCACAAGCGCTTTAACAAAGCCCGTTTTGCGCGCGTAATCGGCAAGCCCTAAAATTAATGATTTTAACACTTCTTCTTCAAATGTTTTTTCAATTGTGCGAACCGGAGTGTATTTCTTGTTTGTGTCGAAAATCAGATAATCCTCTTCGTAAGATTTCCCGAGCAAGCAAAGTTCCCCTTTTCTGTCGAAACACATACTCGCACCATCAAAAATCAAATCCGTTTGTGCACCTACGGTACAAACGTAAGCAAGGGGTAACTTGTCTTTCTTAGTTAAAGTGGAAAGCATATTATAACGCTCCATACGCCTTCCGTAAGCATAGGGACTTGCGGAAATGTTCAAAAGAATTGTGGCTCCGTTACCAATCAACTCGCGCACGGGGTCACGATGATAACGGCGGTGCTTCCAGTAATCGTCGTCGTTCCAAATGTCTTCGCAAACGGAAATGGCGAGGTCCTCTCCTTTAAATTCATGAAGGAAAACATCCTTCGCCGGTTCGAAATATCGAACTTCGTCAAATACATCGTAATTGGGTAAAAGCATTTTATTTTGAACGAATTGAATTCTTCCGTCGTAACAAAGCATTGCCGAGTTGTAAAGTCCGGTGCCAACACTTTCGTAACGCTCGGTAATAGTTCCGAAAAGTAATCCTACGGAAGAAGTTTCACGCGAAAGCCGCTTGTTCGTATCCGCAATTGCTTTACGGAATTCGTATTTCTCTACTAAATCAAGAGGAGGATAACCGCACACGGACAGCTCCGGAAACATTACCAAATCCACATCATCTTTTTCGGCGCGGTGGTAAATTTCAATAATTTTTTCGCTGTTGCCTTTTATATCCCCAATAACCGTATTTATTTGAGCCAAAGCTATTTTCATTTTAACTTTTTTTAATTTTAAAATTTGAGAAATTTGATTTCGAAAGTTATTACAAACTTTGTAAATTTCATATAGCGGCAAGCCGCAATTAAGAATTAAGAATGAAATAATCCGTGATAATCTGTGTTATCTGCCTGCCACGCCGAAATGAAATGAAGGCTGGTGGTTAAAGGAAAGAAAAACCACAGACCCGCCTGCCAGCGGGCAGGTTTGTACGGAAAAATA
>WFQV01000039.1 GCA_015486905.1 Melioribacteraceae bacterium
CCCGACAAGTCGGAATTCGGCGCGACAGGTTGGATAAATGGATGCTTGGATGAATAGTATCCTCAATCAAATCTTCGTTTTTTTTGTCAAAATATTTTAAACTTTCTGTAATAATTGAAATTGAGAAATTAGTTGCCGGCTTTGCCGCGATAAGGATGAATGAATGCATGGTTGGATGGATGATTGGATTGCCCGCCTTCTCCCGACAAGTCGGGATTCGGCGCGAAAAGTTGTATTATTGCATTGCTGGATGGTTTTAACTTAGATTACTTCTCTTTGAAACAAACAACATTTCATTAACCACAGGTTTTAACCTGTAGGTTTGACAAACAAAAACAAACAAATTCGTTTTGGCGGGATTTTTGGCTGGTTCGTTTTGGAAGTCAAAAAATCGTGACAAAACTTTCAAGAGCGAAAGACAAGCTAAATTTTTTTGCCACCAAATTTAAACTTGTACTATATTTTTGGGTCACTCTTTTTTACCCTTTTAAAGAATTTGCATTGAATTAAACATTTTTCTATTTTGTGTTTGTTAAATTTGTTTAATTAAGAAAGGAGATTCTCAACATAATATTTTTACGGGCTTTAATTTATTAACAAAAAATTCAGAGGAAAACGATGGAAAGCCCCAAAATGATTGAAGAGAATCCCTTATCGGAATTAATCAATGACGAAACTTTCCGAACGCTCAATTCCTTAGGTCTTTTCAATTTCAAACAATTGCGCGATTACATTATTCGGAAAAAATACCACATGATGCGTAATAATAATATTCCTGCAAAGAAGGCAATCCAAATGCTGAGAGACGAATACGGCTATCTTCAGCCCGATACTCTAAGAAAAATCATCTACAATATTAAATAAGCTTGACAAAGAATGATTACTCTTCTATATTGCAGGAACTTTTTTGTCTATTTATGGTTTTAACGGCTCGGTGAAATAATTGCGAGCATTAATTAAGGAAACAAAAAATGTCTAAGAGAATTAAGAAAAAGAAAAAAGCATTGGCTTTCAGCGGTCAATCCCCTTTTGTAAATTATTGGAAGAAAGAAAATTACTGGATTCTTTTAATCGGCTTAGCGCTTGTAGTAATCGGTTTCTTCTTAATGGCTCAAAGCCCTTACGATAATCCGGTATCTCTCTCGATTTCGCCAATAATTCTTTTAATAGCGTACATTGTTGTTTTTCCATTGGCAATCCTTTACAAAGGGAAAAAACAAAAGGTCGAATCAGAAAACAAATAATATGTTTTTAGCTAAGATTAAAGGGAATTTGGTTTCCACTCAAAAAAACAAGGAGTTAGTGGGGCATAAGCTGCAGGTTGTTCACCCTATTGATTTGGAAGGAAAGTTCATCGGTGAAAAAGATTCCATTGCTATCGATTTGGTGGATGCCGGCATAGGCGATACGGTTTTGGTTTTAAAAGAAGGAGCGGCTGTTCAACAAATACTGGGACACAAAAGAGCTCCGGTTAACACTATGATTGTAGCAGTTGTTGACGACATCGATTTAGCCGAATAATAAACAAATTAACTTTGCTATCTGCATCGGAAGAAAAATATGTTCTCTTAAGAGCTTTACAGTCCACCGAAAAAATCGGCGGGCGAAAAATACTTTCATTAATTACTAAATTTAACACTTACGAAAAGTTACTCTCTTCTACATTAAATGAACTAATCTCGATTAACGGAATCAGCGAACCTACCGCCAAGAAGATCTACCGCGTAATAAAAAATCTGTCTCACCGCAGTGAAATATTTTACGCCGAGATAGAAAAATTAAAAGAAGTCGGCGCAAAATTCACTACATTGTTTGACGAAGAATATCCGCAACAATTAAAAAATATTTTTCTGCCTCCTTTGATTCTTTACTATTACGGCGAATTTAAAAAAGAAGACAAAAACTCGGTTGCCATCGTAGGTACGCGCCGACCTACAAATTACGGAAAGAACATCGCAGTAAAAATAAGTGCCGAGCTGACACAACAAGGGTTAACAATAGTAAGCGGAATGGCGCGTGGAATTGATTCCCTCGCACACCGCTCGTGCCTTAAAAACGGTGGAAGAACAATTGCGGTAATCGGTTCGGGACTGGACGTAATTTACCCTCCCGAGAACAAAGATTTATTTGAACAAATAATTAAAAACGGGATGGTAATTAGCGAATATTTTTTAGGCACAAAGCCCGATGCACAAAATTTTCCCCGCCGTAACAGAATTATTTCCGGCTTAACTTTAGGCACGATAATTATTGAAACGGCAATAAATGGCGGCGCAATGCACACAGCCGCTTACGCATTGGACCAAGGACGTGAAATATTTGCCGTACCCGGAAACATTACTTCTCCTCACAGCGAAGGATGCAATTCATTAATAAAAAAAGGAGAAGCCAAACTAATTCAAAACTCAAAAGATATTTTAGACGAGCTTCCTATTTCAGCGAAAAAAGAACCTTCGGTATCAAAGAGACCTGAAATTCAAATGACCATTTTCGAAGCAAAGATTTTTGAAGCGCTCGGAGAGGAATCCTTACACATCGACAAAATTTCCGAGCTAACAGGACTCAGCGTTGCCGATTGTCTTGTGCATCTGCTTTCGCTTGAGTTTAAAGGAGCAATCAGACAATATCCCGGTAAAATGTTTGCAAGAATTTAATTCGAATCAAAGGAGTTCGGCAAAGCCATACTCGTTAATCCTTCTCCCTCCAGTTACCATCAAGTTTAATAAGTTCAATTAACTCGTCCACAGCCTTCTCGGAAGGAACGTTTCGCCTAACAATTTCCTTGCCGCGGTAAAGTGTTATTTTCCCTACTCCCGAGCCCACGTAACCGTAATCGGCATCCGCCATTTCACCGGGACCGTTAACAATGCATCCCATTATTCCGATTTTAATTCCCTTTAAGTGTTCTGTTTTATTACGAATTTTTTGTGTTACTTCAACCAAGTCAAAAAGTGTTCTGCCGCATGAAGGACAAGCAATGTACTCGGTTTTTGAAATTCTAACTCTTGCGGCTTGAAGAATCCCGAACGAAAGAGAATTTAACGAAGCAATGTTGCATTCTGGATTTTCGGAGACAATCCAAATACCGTCACCAAAGCCGTCTGCAAACAAAGCTCCGAAATCGGTCGAGGCAAAAAGTCTGAGCCGTTCGCAATCCAACGAGTGATAATTGATTTTAATTATTACAGGATTATTAACCCCCTTTAATTTCAATTCGAAAAACATACGGCGCAGCTCAATCATAGGATGTTCTGCTTCCGACTCGGCAACTAAAACAACATTTGTGCGGTTTGCCAAATTTTTAAATTCTTCCGTGAAAACATCTTGCAGTGAAACGGTGACAAAAACCGATTGTTCTTCAGACTGCGGGTGCGTAATGAAATCCCCAAAACTTAAAACTTTAACATTCCGACCCGAGCTATTGTTGGAAATATTTTCACTCACAATTTTTAACGGCAGCGGTAAACTTTTAACCGGAGTATTTTCATTGATGTAAATAAAATCCGCTGCCATGTCGCTTGCTTTCCACTTGTCAAAAACCGGTTTGAACGAATAGCCGGCGCTTTCAAGGTTTTCTTGTGTTATTTTTCCTTCCCCGCTAAAGTCAAGAACAACTTTCGGAACTTCCTTGCCCCCTATATTCATTACGGAAAAAGAATTTCGCTTTTCGTATTCAAAAGGGTTCCAAGTAATATTTTCAATTGGAGGAACAGAATTATCCACATTGTATTTAGCGTATCGTTCAACCAACATTCGAGCGACCGGAATTTCATTTTCCGGTGGTTCCGTGAGGGAGACTCTGATAGTGTCCCCAAGTCCATCCTCCAGCAAAGCTCCTATTCCCATTGCGGATTTTATTCTCCCGTCCTCACCTTCCCCCGCTTCGGTAACCCCCAAATGCAAAGGGTAATCCATCCCTTCGGCAAGCATTTTGTTTACAAGTAATCTGTAAGCCTGAATCATTACTTTCGGGTTGCTGGATTTCATTGAGAGGACGATATCGTTAAAATTTTCGTCGCGGCAAATTCTTACAAACTCCAAGGCAGATTCTACCATTCCCAACGGTGTATCTCCAAAGCGGTTCATTATTCTGTCGGAAAGCGAGCCATGATTGGCACCTATCCGCATTGCCGTGCCGTATTCTTTACAAATTTTAATTAGCGGAATAAATTTCTCTCTTATCTTCTCAAGTTCTTCTTCGTATTCGGCATCGGTGTAATTAAAAGTTTTAAATTTCTTCTTATCAGCAAAATTGCCCGGATTAATTCGAATCTTCTCCACAATTCTTGCCGCTTCCTCCGCTGCATTAGGCGTAAAATGAATATCAGCAATCAGCGGAACGTTGCAACCGCGGCGTTTTAGCTCTTCTTTAATGTTACGCAAATTACGTGCGTCCTTAATGCTGGGAGCCGTAATGCGAACATACTCGCAACCGGCATTCACCATCTTTATTGCCTGCTCAACCGTAGCGTTAGTGTCCATTGTGTCCGTTGTGGTCATCGACTGAATCCTAATCGGATAATTTCCGCCAAGGGGAATGTCGCCGATATTTACCACACGGGTTGGGAACCTCTGCGATTGAGTTAAACTAACGCAATATTTTTTTTTGTTTGAATTCATTTTCTTGAAAGAGGGCTATTTGGAAAGGAGATAAATCAACGAGCCGGCGAACTCATCGGCGGCGAGGTAATCTTTTGCGGTAACAATTTTACCTTCAATTACAACCGGTTCGTCTGTAAATACCGCAGATTCTTTTTCCAATTCTATTTTAGCTTCAGGATAGCAAACCGCCTTTTTGTCCCTCAGCAGTCCGGCTTTGGCAAGCACAACCGGCGCCAAACAAATAGCGCCAACCGGTTTCCTCTGTTGAGCAAAATCCGAAGCTAACTTTTGCAAATTTTTATCCGTCCAATATTTCCTAATTCCTTCGCCACCAACTATTGCAAGTCCACCGAAATTTACCGCTTTCATGTTAAACTTAGAAACATCGGGACGAATTTTTAATCCCTTGTCCCCTACGCAGAGAGAGTTAGCATCCGAAGCAACGAACATTTTTAAGCCTGCCCGTTCGATTGCATTTTTCAATGTAAGGAATTCGGTTTCGTTAAAATCCTTTGCCGCTAAAAATATTAAAATGCTTTTGTTCACCACAGAAATCTTTCCGATTTTATTTGTGCAAATATAAGAAAAA
>WFQV01000040.1 GCA_015486905.1 Melioribacteraceae bacterium
CGGATTTTGGGAAATTTCTGACTAATAAACACTAACATAAATTTAATTGCCGAGAATTCAAAAGCGGTTGGAGGGAGAATTATTATTTTAACCTTTCCCTGCGGTCTATTTATTCTAAAATAAATAAACAAAGAAATTTTGGAGAGTTTTCTTTATGATTATTTTTCAAGATGTTTACACTGTTTAAAATTTTTAAGCTTTTCCTCAGCGCTATTTTATTAGCAGTTTTTATTTTAACAGGTTGTAACAAGAATGACAACCCCACCGAGCCCAATGAAAATATGGGCTTTTCGATTAGCGGTACTTTGCAAACCCAAGTTATTGGAGAAGGTTACAAAATTCAATTAGCCGTCAGGAATGATTCGACTCAGGCAATATTATTCGTAGCGGGAGAATCCGACATCACTAATAACAGTTCCTTTAACATTAAAACAGTTAAAGACATTCCTTCGGATTTATTAGAGCCTATCAAAGAAGACTTACCGGAAGGATTAACTGTTTCAAACACCAATACTAAAAGTCAGGATGCGGATTTATTGTTGGTCAATAAAGACGGCATAGCAATTTCCGAAGTCAATTATCAAGACAACCAAAAGGCAGAGCTTACTAACTCTGCCTTTTTTAATTTTGATTACCGTTTTTGGTACTGAGGTTGTTGCGGGAAAGGATTTGGTGATTCTTTAATTTCTTTCATTACTACTTCTGCGGCACGTTTTAATTGCGGGTCAATCCCCCTTGCTAATAATGTGGGATTGTCAACCACTTTAATGTCCGGGTCAACACCGTGTCCTTCCTTAAACCAAGTACCGTCAGGATTGTACATTCTGAATGTCGGTACTGTCAAATAACCGTTGTCAATCAACGACGGGACACCGCTTATTCCGATTAAACCGCCCCAAGTTCTTAAGCCGATTAACTTACCGATTTTTTCTTTCCGGAAGAAATCCGGGAAGGCATCGCCACCGGAGCCGCTCCAACCGTTTATTAGCATTACTTTGGGACCAAAATTAGCATACGGAGGCCACTGCCAATTCTTGCCGTCTCTAACAGCCCAAAAAGCCAAAGGTTTTCTATTTAAAAGTTCAACGAAGCGGTCGGGAATTTGCCCGCCACTGTTAAACCTTTCGTCGATTATTAAACCTTTCTTGTCCATCTGTGCCAGGAATTGTCTGAACAATTCGTTCTGCCCCTCGGTGCCGGTATTCGGTACGTAAATGTAACCGACTTGATTGTTTGTAAGTTTGGCAACGTATTCACGATTTGCTTCCACCCAAGCACGGTGCCTCAACTTCGTTTCGCTCAAAGCAGAGAAAGGTTTTACCAATATTTTCCATGCTCCTTCGTAGGAAGGTTTGTCGTTAACAGTAAGCTCAACCGTTTTGAACGTCAATCCTTCGAAAGCAACGTAAGGTTCTTGTGAAACGTCCAACGGCACACCGTTTACAGCTAATACGTAATCTCCCGCTTTAATTTTAACTCCTGTTTGCGTAAGCGGTGAACGTCCTACAATATCCCATTTTGCACCGGTAATTATTTTTTTAATTCTAAAATAGCCGTGGTCAATTGTCCAATTCACACCGAGCATACCCGTACTTACATGTTCGGAAGTTTCTTCGTCACCTCCGCCTCTGTAAGTGTGGGAGGAACTGATTTCACCAATCATTTCACCAATCAAATAATTAAGGTCCCAGCGTGTAACAACGTCCTTCAAAAGACTTCCGTAACGTTCTCTAATGCCTTCCCAATCAACGCCGTGCATGTGCGGGTCGTAGAAGAAATCCCTTTCCATTCGCCAAGCGTCCGTAAATATTTGTCTCCATTCTTCTCTCGGCACAATTGTCATTGTCATTTCCTGAGTTTTCAATCTGTTCTTAAGTTTTTGTTTGGGTTTAATGTCGGTAATGTAAAGGGAGCTTCCTTTTGCAACCAACATCTTTTTCCCGTCGGCGGAAATTTCAAAATTGCTTGCACCTTCAACTATTGTTTTTTGTTTATTGTCTTTAAAATCGTAATAAACAATTTCACTTAGCGATTTTTTAGAACCTGTGTTAGGATAATGAGCGTAAACGGGCTTGCCTGTCGTTGCTCTTAAATTTCCGTAGTTGCCCGGCACAGTCCTCAAAAGCTCGGCTCTGCTTTCGAAATTGGCAAAATCTATGTTAACTTCTTTAACTTTCTCCTTGTCCTTATCCTTGCTTTTTTTCTTTTTGTCCTTTTTGCTTTTCTTTTCGGTTTTAACTTCAACCGTGTCATTCTTTGCAATAAAAGGTGAAGGAATTTTTTCGGTTAATGTTACAACAGCAATGTTAGTAGAATTGGGATAAATGAAAGTATTGTCAACACTGCTGTAAATCGGGCGGAAAGTTCTCTGTGTCAAATAATAAAAGTACTTACCGTTCGGGTCGAAAGCCGGGCTTGAATCCGAATAGAAACCGGATGTTACTTGATGAACCTCACCGTTCTTGGAATCGTAAATAAAAATAGCTTGATGCTGATTACCCAAACCGCGTGAATAAGCCATCCATCTACTATCTTTTGACCAGCTAACGCTGAAATTTTCCAAAGCGCCTTCGTACAAGTAAAGTCCTTTGTCAACGTCAATAATTTTATCCTTGTCAAAATCGTAAATTCTAATTCTCATTGCGTTATCCACAAAAGCAATCTTTCTGCTGTCGGGCGACCAGTAAAGATTGTATTTAAATTTTTTGCCGGTATGCGTTAACGTTTTTTGCTCGGAAGGATTCTCAACGTTAATTACGGTCAATTCGTATTCGCCGGTCTTGTCGCTCCAAAAAGCAATTTTTTTACCGTCCGGCGACCATTCGGGAAATCTTTCAGCCACACCGGAAGAATTTGTCAAATTAAAAACCGGACCTTTTTTTACCGGCAAAGAAAATAGTTCACCTCGGGCTTCGACAACAGCTCTTTTGCCATGCGGTGAAACGGAGGCATTCTTGATGTATTTTGAAACTTTCTTTCTAACAGGTAATATTGTAACATTGTCCGTAACAACATCGATTTTAACTTCCTTGTATTTCTCCGAATTCAAGTTCAAAAGATAAAGTTTACCACCTGCTTCAAAAACAATATCATTCGGACCAATGGAAGGGAAATGCACGTCGAAATTTTTGAAGAAAGTCAGTTCTTTCATTTTCTTGGTTTGCATATCGTAGCACCAAATGTTAAACCTCTCGTTTTTGTCCCTGTCCGAAAGGAAGTAAATCTTTTTACCATGCCACATCGGAAGCTCATCGTTGGCGGCTTCGTGAGTAATGTTTTTAGATGAAAAATCTTTCAGATTGAAGAGCCAAATATCTGTTGCCATTCCACCTCTGTAACGTTTCCAAGTTCTGAACAATCTTGACCGCGGAGTGTAAGCAATCCAGTTGCCGTCGGGTGAAAGTTCACCGAACTCGCCGTAAGGAATGGGTAATTTTGTAGGAAGCCCACCTTTGGTAGAGATTTCAAATATTTGGTCAAATCTTTGTCGTCCGCTCTCACGAGAAGAGGCAAACAACAAATTATTACCGTCCGGTGTCCAATCGAGAACTCTGTCCATCATAGGATGGTTTGTGATTCTTTTGGGTGTTCCGCCGTTAGCGGGAATAATAAAAACATCTACGTTGCCGTCATAGTCTCCGCTAAAAGCAATGAACTTACCGTCGGGTGAAAACTTAGGCATAATTTCCTGCCCTTTGGGGGAACTTAATTTCACCGCCATACCGCCACTCTTGGGTGCCACCCAAATGTCGCCGGCATAAACAAAAGTAATTTGAGATTGTGAAACATCGGGAAATTGTAACAGTTTTGCACTAACCTGCGCCCACATTAAAGCTGTCTCTTATACACATCTGA
>WFQV01000041.1 GCA_015486905.1 Melioribacteraceae bacterium
CCGCCTTCGTCTGCGCTATCCCGCATTTGCGGAAGACTACGGCGCGACAGGTCCGACTTCGTCTGCGCTTCGCTTGACTTCGCCGTGACAGGTCCGACTTCGCCTTAGCTATGCTCAGGCTACGCCGTGACAGGTTGGATGGTTTTTTCTACCAATTTTAAAATTCCCCTCTTTCAAGAGGGGTGGCTCCCGACTAATCCCGACTTGTCGGGATAAGTCGGGAGACGGGGTGTTGAAAAATTAGAACTTTTAACTACGCCAAACTTGCTTTACTTCGATACCTTCGGCATCGTCTTGTTTTTTTGCAGTTTTCTTCTTCTGACATTCGACCCCTTCGGGGTCGCTTTTAAGTATCTTTTTAAGTAAACAGAACCTTTAATTCTTTCCTAAAATAGATGTACATGTGAACCCTGAAGAGTTTACCCCGCAAAATGCAGGGGATTCAAGTTATTTCCTATCAACCCGAAAACTCTGCTCACAATCCTTAGGTTTCAAACTGCGGGTGTAGAAAACAAAAAATAGTGACAAAACGTTTAACGGCAAAAAGGAATAAAATTTTTTTGCCACCAAATTTAAAATTGTAACAAAATAAACATAAAATTTAGAAAGGGATACGGGAAAATCTCGCTGCTGCCTCGGCACATCTTTCACCGTCTATTGCAGCCGACACAATTCCCCCGGCATAGCCCGCGCCCTCGCCGCAAGGAAAAAGTCCTTCAATTTGAACATGCATTAATGTTTCTTTGTCTCTTTTAATTCTAACGGGAGCGGAGGTCCGTGATTCGGGAGCAAGAATAATTGCTTCTTGGGAATAAAGTCCTTTTCTGCTTTTGTCAAAAAACAAAATGCTTTTTTGAAGCCTTTTCGCAATATTTTCCGGAAGTAATTCGTGAAGCGGGGCGCTTTTAATTCCCGGGATGTAAGACGTATCACCCAAAGAAGAAGAAATACTTCCTTTTAAAAAATCGGTTACTCTTTGTGCGGGAGCAATTTGACTGCCTGTTAATTCAAACATTTTCCGTTCAAAATCTCTCTGAAATTCCAATCCTGCAAAGTCGCCGAATTTTTCGTACTCTTTCAAATCTTCATCTTTAATTGTTACAACCAATCCTGAGTTAGCAAAAGGAGAATCCCTTCTTGAAGTTGACATTCCGTTAAGTACAATCTCCGAATTTGAAGTTGAAGCCGGAATAATTACTCCTCCCGGGCACATACAAAAAGAATAAACGCCTCGTCCATCCGTTTGACAATGTAGAGAATAAGAAGCCGCAGGTAGATTAGGCAATCTTTCAAACGAATGATATTGGATGTAATCGATAATTTTTTGCGGATGTTCAATTCGTACACCCATTGCAAATTCTTTTTTTTCGATGTAAAAGCCTCTTTTTTTAAATAACTCGTAAACATCCCTTGCCGAATGACCGACAGCTAAGATTACGGATTTTGCCAAATATTCCTCATTCCCATTTACAATAACACCTTGAATTTTCGAGTCACGTACAATTAAATCTGAAACTTTGCTCCCGAAATGAAATTCACCGCCGTATTTTAAAATAGTTTCTCTCATTTCTTTTACAACGTTCGGTAATTTGTTTGAACCAATGTGGGGATGAGAATCAATGGCAATATCTTCGCTTGCTCCGTGGCGGATAAATAATTGTAAAATTCTATTAACGTCGCCTCTTTTTTTTGAACGTGTGTAAAGTTTCCCGTCGCTGTAAGTTCCCGCGCCCCCCTCGCCGAAACAATAATTTGATTCCGGATTTACTTTGCTTTCCTGTTGAATTGCCTTTAAATCTCTACGTCGTGTACGAACATCCTTTCCCCTTTCAAGAATAATAGGTTTTAAGTTCAATTCTAACAATTTTAAAGCTGCAAATAAGCCCGCAGGCCCGCTTCCAACTATAATTACAGGTTGTGATTTTTCTACATTTTGGAATTTAAAAATGGGTTTTTGGTCTTGGAATTGTTCATTAAGAAAAACAATATTTTTAACTCTAAAAATGGGATTCTTGCTCCTGGCATCAATAGAACGTCGAATTATTTTGAAAGCTGTAATTTCCTCTTTTAAAACAGATAATTTCTTAGCTATTAATTTACGAATAAATTCGTAATCTTTTAATCTTTCCGGTCTTACTTCAATTTCAATCTCTTTCTTCACTCTTGTCCTCTATTTATGAGGAAAAAAACATTGATGAAGATTCAAATGAAATTAGATTTAATTAAACACAAATATTTGGTGCTCCTCTTGTTACAGATGTCGGTAAATGAATAGGCAATGTTACTGTTGTTTTTCTCGCTTCGGAGCAAGCCGCTTACATTAATGGAGTAA